>CAIUXU010000436.1 GCA_903903205.1 uncultured Syntrophobacterales bacterium | reverse complement strand
GGTGATCATCGATCCGCTGCCCGTAAAACACAAGCGGTCGTCGGACGGGGTCCTGCGGGCGTGTACGCTCCTCGCCGAGGGCGGTGATGCCGAGAAGGTGGCCGTAATTCTGGAGCGGGCCGGGATCGGGGGAATCACAGAAAACCTCCTCATCGTGCGGACCGGCATTCGCAGCAAGGAGCTGCGACGGCTCCTGGAAGGGATGTTCTCCGCAAAGCGGGCTGTTCTGGTGGACCGGGACGAGATGCGTGTTCTCTCTGCCCCGGTGTATGAGGAGTATCAGGTGGAGATTTCCTGGGAGTTGCAAGGGTACCATGAACGGAATCCGCTGCAGGAGGGAGTTCCCCGGGAGGAGTTGAAGACGACGCTGGGGGTGGGCGCCGGGGTAGGGCAGAAGATCTTCACGATGGCTCTCCGGGATCTTGAAAAGAAGGGCGAACTGGTTGCCGAAAAAGAGATGATCCGCCTCGCGGGGCACCGCGTCCAGTTGCAAGGGGAGATGGGATCCTTTCGGGAGAGCCTCGCCGCGATCTACCAGGAGGGCGCTCTTACGCCGCCGACGGCCCGGGAGATTCTGGAGAAGTTTCCCGACCGGCAAAAAGAGATCGCAAGCCTTATCCAGGTGATGACCCGTGAAGGGGAACTGATCAGAATCAGTGAGGATCTTAATTTCCATCGTGATTCTCTGGCGAAACTTCGCGAAGCGTACCGGCAGCTTCTCGTCCGCGAAGGAGAGGCGACGCCGGCCAGTTTCAAGGGGCTTACCGGCCTTTCGCGGAAATTCATCATTCCGCTGATGGAGTATTTCGATATGACCAAACTGACCATGCGGACGGGCGACCGCCGGATTCTGCGGGAACGGCAGGAAAAATGACGGAAATCCCAGATAAAAGCTCGGGGATGAAAATTTTTTTAAGGAAGGACGGGTGCGGGTGTGACGGAAAAAAAGATCTATGTGAAGGATATCAAAACGGGGGACAAGGTGAGCGAGATATTTCTTGCGGCGGAGAAGAGTCTTGCTTACTCCCAGAAGGGGTCCGCTTACCTGAATCTCCGTCTGCGGGACCGGACGGGGGATGTGGACGGGAAGGTCTGGGAAAATGCGTCGGACTGGGATAAGGCATTCAAAAAGGGCGACCTGATTCGTATCCAGGCGAGGGCGCTCAGCTTCAAGAATGCGATTCAGCTCTCGATCATCGAGCTGCGGAAGGTGGAGGATACGGAGGTTGACCTGGCGGATTACTTCCCGGTCGCGAAGGGGGATCGTGCGACGATGTTTGCCGAAATTCTCGCTTATTGCGAACAGGTGAAGACCCCTTGTCTTGCCGCGCTTCTGCAAGCATTTTTCAGGGATGAAAAGATCGCCGGGCTCTTCAGGCGGGCGCCGGCGGCGAAGGGTTTTCACCATGTCTATATCGGCGGTCTTCTGGAACACACCCTCTCTGTCGTCCGGCTTCTCGACCGGGCTGCCGACCATTATGCGGGGGTCAACCGGGACCTGTTGATTGTCGGAGGGATTCTCCATGATATTGGGAAGATCTATGAATTCTCCTTTGAGCGGATTGTGGAGTACAGCGATCCGGGGCGTCTGGTCGGCCACATCGTTATCGGTGTAGAGATGGTCGATGCGAAGATCGCTGGGATACCCGATTTCCCGGAGCAGATGGCCATGGAACTTCGCCACCTGATTCTCAGTCACCATGGCGTCCTCGAATACGGATCGCCCAAGCGCCCCAAGACGCTGGAGGCGCTGATTGTTCACTATATGGACGATCTCGACGCCAAGGTGAACGCCTTCCAGGAGTACATCCGCGAGGCCCGCGACGAGGAGTCGGACTGGACGCCCTATCACAGGCTCTTCGAGCGGTATATCTACAAGGGTCGGAAACAGAACGATGGCGAGAGTTTATTGAAGTCTTGATTGGTGGGGTGGCTTGGTGGCCGCTCTTGCATTACGGAGCTGGCGGTCGCCTGATAGCGACCGCCAGCCGGTCCGTTGCGCAACTCGTTGGAGGTTGTGCGATCTTGATATCGACGGTCAGGCCGCGGTTGGTTGTCGGTTATGAGAATGTTCGCTCAAACAGCTCCGCAATGGCTTTTTTACCGTTCTCCTGGAGAAATCTCGTCCCCGTCCCGGCAAAATGTGGCTGGCTGATGACCGGTTCGTTTCCTCTCTCCCGTTCAACCCAGTCTGACTGACTCCACCGGAACCAGGCATTGCGTTTCTGGTCGAACACGAAGAGCGGCTTGTTGCAGATTTTGGCGAACTCCGCGCCCCATCCCGTACCGCCTTTTACGGTCTTGTCCTCCAGGATTTCCCCAACCACATAAATCCCCTGCCCGTTGTTGATCTGATACCAGATGCTCTGCAGGACTTTGCGCAATGTAGGGCTTTCCGTATAGCGGCGACTCATCAATTTCGAAACATATTCCAGGCTGACGTCGCCATTTTTCAGCTCTTCGTGATTCAAGACGCGCACACCCCGCTGGCGTCCCCGGGCGTGTCCCTCAAAGGTGAAGTTCACCTCCTCAATCCCGAAACGCTCCGCATTCGCACCAAATTCCGCTTCAGCTCCTTCAGCGCCACCACTGAAAAGAATTACATTGTCTTTTTTCACGACTGTTCCTTTCCTTTTGCCACTATCGTTATTGATGCACTGTATGAAGTGGATAACAAAACCTCATACAAACACGTCTGGGGCACCTTAACACAACAGGGTCTATTTTAAAAAGGATTTTTGAAGGGTTCGGGTAAAATTTCAATTGGCATTCCGGATCCGGTGAGTGTAGGATACCCGCAAGTAAAGTGAAAAAGTTAAGAGGTTTTTATATGTTACCCGATGAACAGATGAAAACGGATTCCACCGGGCAGATGAGACATGGCGCAAAGCCGAGGGTAGCCATTATCGGTGCGGGCTTTGGTGGACTCTGGGCCGCACGAAATCTGGCGAAAAAAACGGTCGATGTCCTTGTTGTCGATCGAAACAATTACCACACCTTTCTTGCTCTTCTCTACCAGGTGGCCGCGGCCGAACTGGAAGCGGAGGATATTGCCTATCCTGTGCGAAATATCCTCTGTCGAGAGCCCAACATCGATTTTGCCTTGGCCCATACCCGGAAGATTGACCTGAAAAACCGCGTGATCGAGACCGATGGCGAGGCGATTTCTTACGATTACCTGATTCTGGCCACGGGAAGCATCTCCCATTCATTCGGCGTGCCGGGTGTGGAATCCCATGCCTATTTTCTGAAGACACTTGAAGAGGCCGTAGCACTGAAAAACCACATCATCTGCTGCTTTGAAAGGGCTGCCCGGGAGACGGATGCGGCCGAGCGAAGAAGCCTGCTCACATTTGTCATCGTGGGTGGCGGCGCCACAGGTGTGGAGTATGCGGGCGCACTCTGCGAACTTGTCCACGGTCCGCTTGTCCAAGACTACCGGACGATTGATTTCAGCGTTGTCCGGATCATTCTCCTGGAGGCGGCAGACACCCTGATCGCCGGGATGCCGGAGTCTGTGCGCCACTACACGCTTGAGAGGCTAAAGAAGATGGGCGTCGAGGTGCGGCTGGGAGCGCATGTTGCGGAAGTAACCCCGGACCGCGTGCACCTGGGCGACCCCGATCAGATTGAAACCCGGACCGTTGTCTGGACCGCCGGTGTAAAGGGCGAACCCATCGCCGGTCTCTCCGGACTCCCTACGGAGAGGAACGGGCGTGTTTCCGTTCTGCCGACGCTGCAAGTGCCCGGCCACCCGGAAATCTACGTGGCTGGGGATCTGGCCTCAATCAACGAGAACGGTCGCGTCCTGCCGATGGTGGCGCAGGTGGCTATCCAATCCGGCATCGCTGCCGCAGAAAACATCATGCGCCAGGTGAACGGACAGCCGCCACAGCCTTTTCGTTATCGTGATCGGGGTTCGATGATCACAATCGGCCGCAACAACGCGGGAGCGGTCATCGGTTCCCATTCATACACCGGTTTCTTCGCCTGGCTCCTCTGGCTCGTCATCCACCTCTTCAATCTGATCGGTTTCCGCAACCGGCTCATGGTGCTGATCAACTGGGCATGGGACTATCTGCTCTACGAACGGGCTGTTCGCTTTGTCTTTCCAGCGGAAACGCCTTCCCTTTCCAAGTCATCCTCATGCGCCTGCGGAGCGCGGCGTGACGATTCTCCAAAAGAATGACGATCGGATTTCCCCTTTCAGCCGCCTCATCCGTTCACCAGAAGCCCCTTTCCATGCAATTTCCGATGAACTCAAGGGATCTTCGGGGCACGGTTGTCAGGCAGTCAAAGAGCTGCTTTCCCACATCCGGATAGAGAGGGGTTTTCTCAAGTTTTACAATCGGAACCCAGGCAATGTCGAGGGAATGTGTGTTGTCTGGTCGGATCTTGGGAGTCCCGCGGATTTCAAGGGCCTCGAAGATGATGTGCAGGGTCTGGGGGTGGCGTTTGGTGGCGGGCGCCTCGCCG
>CAIUXU010000435.1 GCA_903903205.1 uncultured Syntrophobacterales bacterium | reverse complement strand
CTGGTTAAGCGTCTGAGACAGCACGTTGATAGCTCTGACCCCTCCACTTCCTTACGAGCCGTTGACATGGGGTTGAAACTTCACGACGCATTCCCGGCGACCAAGAGCCTAAACATCACAGCCAATGTTGATATTTCGCCCATTGACCTGACGCCTTACCTTAACGGGGATATCGACGGACGGAGAAATTAACCGCGGGAAAAAGGAGCCGGACCGACACCCGGCACCAGTCCCTTCATGAGTCCCACCTATGTCGGTTCGCCAAGAGTAACCGACAATCATACCTTTCCCCTCGCGCGTGCGGATGGATCACCGGTAAGCACGGTTGACCGGTGATTAACCATCCTTAAAAAATATGGCGTAGCTACTCACAGCCCCCCCGTCACACAAAAGAGGCCGGGGTGCCTTCTTTTCCCCCCCACCCCTCGAAACGACGAACGGCACCGGAAATAATTCTTGCAATACCTGGCAGGCTGTCGGATGATACCGGGCACCGGGCGACGACGGATCACCACCGGGTAAGCACAAAGGATCAGGCGGGAGAGAGGGGCAACATTGACAAGGCTGTTGATAAGTCGAGTTATCAACCACATTCTTACGGAAACGGCGATATTATGGGACAAACGAGAGGGGTAAAAGAAGATAAACAGTTGAAACTATAGCAGAAGCCAAACTGAATGTCGTATAATAATATATTATGTAAACTTCCAAAATACCCGAGAGAAAAACAAGCGGACCCTGGCAAGATCATAGCCGGGGTTTTTTATGGCCTGAGATTTCCAAAGTGGCAAAGGAGTGGCAAAAATTGTATGGAAAAGAAAAAGGGCAGCGGCTTTTCATCCGTAACCCTTTGATTTCCTTGGTGCCCCTGCCGCGATTCGAACGCGGGGCCTGCGGATTAGGAATCCGTCGCTCTATCCGTCTGAGCTACAGGGGCAATCTGATTGGAGAAGTCGTCTAACACGCTTTGCGTTGGGTGTCAATATCCGATCCCTCTGGCGACATATCTGGAATACGGAGGCCTGATGATGTCGAATCAATTCGGCATTCCAGTTTCATGACGAGAAAAAATCTGTTTGGTCTCCTCAGCGGTCGTTCGGCTCGAAGAGGGCCTCAACGAACTCCTCGGCCCGAAAGGTGCGAAGGTCGTCCAACTGTTCTCCAACGCCGATGTATCGGAGCGGAATCCCGAGCTCCTTTGCAATTCGGACGACGACGCCCCCCTTTGCAGTTCCATCCAGCTTCGTCAGGATGAGGCCCGTGACGCCGATTTCGTCCTGAAACATTTTCGCCTGGGCGATCGCGTTCTGGCCGGTCGTCGCGTCAAGGACGAGCAGAACCTCATCCGGCGCGCCGGGCAGTTCGCGCCCCATGATCCGTTTCATTTTCTTAAGTTCTTCCATCAGGTTGACTTTCGTATGGAGGCGACCTGCCGTGTCGATGATAACCACACCCGGAGATCCGGCCTTGGCTGCGCGGATTGCATCGAAGACAACGGCAGCGGGGTCGGCGTTGGCAGCTTGCCGGATCAGCGGGACATTCACCCGTTTTGCCCAGACCTCCAACTGCTCGATGGCCGCCGCCCTGACTGTGTCGGCGGCTACGAGCGTTACCGCGTGACCTTCCTCCTTCAGGTTACGGGCGAGTTTGCCGATAGTCGTGGTCTTCCCCGT
>CAIUXU010000434.1 GCA_903903205.1 uncultured Syntrophobacterales bacterium | reverse complement strand
TTTTTTATGATACGACGCTTGCCAAACCGAGAACGGGGGCAAACCTGACCGGTTATCCCTTCACGAAAATCGCCAGTGATCTTGGTAATGTGGCGTCCGTGAACATACTTTCTCTGGGAGCGTTGACCGCCGCGGTTCCGGTGGTGAAAACGGAAAGCCTGGCCGACGTGATCCGGAAGCGTTTCCGGGGGAAAGCCCTGGAGATGAACCTGGATGCGCTGCAGAAGGGCGTGGAGCTGATCTGAGTCTGGATTGGAAAGGAGAGCAAGGAAACGTGGGAGCAATGAAGTGCAACAATCCGTCAACAGCCCCCTGCCGGGAAGCCTGTCCGGCGGGTATTGATGTCCCCCGGTATATCCGGCATATCCGGGATGGCCGTTTTGAAGATGCGCTGGCCGTGATTCGGGAACGGATACCGTTCCCGTTTGTCTGTGGATACGCCTGCGTCCACCCCTGCGAGGCAAAATGCGCAAGGAGTCAGTTTGATGAATCCATTGCCATCCGGATGCTCAAAAGGGTTGCCGCTGAGAAAGGGGGGCGGAAACCGGCGAAGATTGCCAAACGGCCGCCCACGGGAAAGAGGATAGCCATTATCGGTTCCGGCCCCTGCGGCCTGACCGCCGCCCACTATCTGAACATTCTGGGTCATCGTGTAACGGTGTATGAAGCTTTCCCCCTGCCCGGCGGCATGCTGCGCTACGGCATTCCCGAGTATCGCCTTCCAGAGAATATTGTGGATCTGGAGATCGGGTTGATTCGGGACGGCGGCGTGGAGCTGATCGTGGGCACGCCGGTCTCTTCGGCCGAAGCCTTGAAGGAGAAGGGGTATGATGCCGTTCTGGTCGCGACAGGGGCCTGGAAGCCTACCCGGATGGGAATCCCGGGTGAGGAATCGCCGAAGATCATCGACGGCCTCTCTTTTCTGAAGCAGGTTAACGAAGGGAAGAGCCCGGCCATCGGCGGGAAGGTGGTTGTGGTGGGAGGCGGCAACACGGCAGTCGATGCAAGCCGGGCCGCGATCCGCCTCGGCGCGGAGGTGGTCCAGATCTATCGCCGAACCTTCTCCGAAATGCCGGCAAACGGCGAGGAGGTGATCGAGGCCGTCGAGGAGGGTGTCCGGGTTGACTATCTGACGGCGCCGGTGAAGATTGAAGAAGATCATATAACCTGCATCCGGATGATGCTGGGGGATGCCGATGCAAGCGGCAGACCGACGCCGATTCCGATTGTCGGCAGCGAGTACCGCTTGAGCTTTGACACCCTGATTGTGGCGATCGGTCAGTCAGCGGATGCCGCTTCCGTAAATCTGGAAGGGCGGAAAAACGGGACGGTTTGCGCGGATCAGACCAGCCTGGCTACGTTGAAGAGGGGAATCTTTGCCGGGGGTGATGCCGTAAAGGGCCCCTCGACCATTATTGAGGCCATTGCCCAGGGGAGATTGGCCTGCGCATCCATCGACCGATTTTTGGGAGGCGCGGGGGGTGTCCCGGAGACCCTGTCGAAAGAGATGATAATGGAGCCCCCCGAGACGGCGCCGCGGGGGGTCGGGCGGCCTGAGCTCCGCAAGATTTCCCTGAAGAGGCGGCGGGCGACCTTCGATTCCGTGGAACAGGCCTATGCGGGGAAAGCAGCGGCAGCGGAGGCAGCGCGCTGTCTAAGTTGCGACCTCCGCGACTTCGATGTGATCATCAACGATCTGATCTGCAAGGACTGCGGTTACTGCCGGGAGGTTTGCGGCTTCGATATCTTCAAGCAATCCGATGATTTTAATCCCAGCGGTTACAGACCGGCGGTTGCCGTGAATACGGACAAATGCGTGGGTTGCCTGCGATGCCTCTATATCTGTCCCGATTTTGCAATTACAATCCGGGAGCGGACGGCCGCAATGGGCTGATTCCGTCAATTCGCGCTTGACAACTGATATTGGTGCTGAGTGTTTTTGTCATCCCCGAATTCGCTTATCGGGGATATGGTTTTACTCAGTCCTCGGTCCTCAGCACTCAGCACTTTGTTTTCAGCAGGTACCATTCTACTCGCCGCTTCGTTGCAGGGTTATCTGATCGGTCGGCCACGATGTGGCAGCGGGTTTTGGAAACAACCATCGGAGGCATAGCATGAACGGCGACAAAATTATCCTGTCGGTAGCCACAACCGGCAGTTGGGCATCCAAGACGCAAAACCCGGCTTTACCCGTCACACCCGAGGAGATTGCGCAGGCGGCGGTGGAGAGTTGGCGCGAAGGGGCGGCCATCGTCCACGTCCATGCGCGGGACGATGTGGGAAATATGAGCTGTGATTTGTCGCGGTTTCTGCGGGTCAAGGAGCTGATTCGTGGCCAGGGGTGTGATATTCTGATCAATTTCAGCACCAGCGGCGGGGCCGGCCGTGTCGGCGAGGAAGAGCGGTTCAACAGCCTGGCCGCCGGGCCGGAATTGGCGTCACTGGACGCGGGCTCCATGAACTTCAACGATCGCATCTTCCTGAATCCTCCGGACTTTCTGGAAGAACTGGCCAGGCGGATGCTGGAAGCCCATGTGAAACCGGAAATTGAAGTTTTTGACAGCGGCATGATCGGCAATACGCTGTCCCTGAAAGCGAAAGAGCTGATCCCGTCGCCTCTGTGGTGGCAATTCGTCCTTGGGGTAAAGGGAGGGGCTCCGGCCACGGTGCACTCTCTGCTTCATCTGGTTGACAGCCTGCCTGCAGGGTCGCTGTGGTCGGTGTGCGCGGTGGGGGGGCGGCAGTTGCAGATGAACGTGCTTGCCATCGCCATGGGCGGACATGCCCGCACAGGCATGGAGGATAACCTCTATTACCGACGGGGTGAATTGGCCCGAAGCAACGCCCAGTTGGTGGCCCGTCTGGCCGGCATTGCACGCGAGTGCGGTCGCGAACCGGCCACCCCTGCCGAGGCGAGGGAGATGCTCGGGCTGGCGTGAACAGCCTGTCGATTATTGAAGTCAACAATCCTGGCTGATTTCAAGTTCTTTCCTCACTGCTACCCCCAGTTTCTCTTTGATATAGGGCTTTTTTACATAGGCGCCGGCGCCAAGTTCCTGAGCTTCATGCACCCGGTCTGACTCCGAAAAGCCGCTCACGATAACCGCTTTCTGCTTCGGACAGCTCTCAATGATGCTTCGGTAGGTATCCAATCCATCCATGCCGGGGTCCATGATCATGTCCAGAACAATCAAGTCAGCTTGATGTTCTTTCAGGTATGCAACCGCCTCTTCACCACTGGCGACACTTGATACACTGTAATTCAGCGTTGTAAGCATTGCTGCCGCCAGATAGCGCTGCTCTTTTACATCATCCACCACCAAGATGGATTCACCTTTGCCCATGTATTCGGAAATGGATGCAGGAACACCCTCGGCGGTAATCTCTTCCCTGGTCACGGGAAAATATAGGGTGAAGGTGCTTCCTTTTCCTTTTTCGCTCTGGACGTTTATGTAACCGTGATGATCTTTCACCGTGCCCCAGACCACAGCCAGGCCAAGACCCGTGCCGCTTCTCCCCATAACCTTCTTGGTATAAAATGGTTCAAAGATCCGTTTCAGATCGGCAGTCGGTATGCCTTCACCCGTATCGGATACGGTAAGAACCACATACTCTCCCGCCCGTACATCGTCATAGCCTTCAATTAGCTTGTCCAGATATTGATTGGTTGTCTTAATGGTAACAATGCCGCCTTTGGGCATGACCTCACAGGCATTGGAAACCAGGTTGTATAGTGACTTGCCGATATGTACAGAAGAACCGGAGATGTTCAGCAGGTCCGTCTCAAGATCAGTCTTGATCTGTACGGAAGAATGACAGGCATGCAGTTTCTCAAACTCCGGTGAGTTTTGACAACTGACGATGACCTCATTCAGGTCGAGAATGTTCCTGCCTTGTACTCCTCTTCTGGCCAGGGTCAGTAGATCATCTACGATTGCCGCAGCTTTCAAACCTCCTTTCATAATGTTCACGAGATGAGGTTTGATCGAGCTCGACGCATCCACGCTCTCAAGGATCAATTCCGAATAACCGACGATAATGCCCAGAACATTGTTGAGATCGTGGGCGACGCCCCCTGCCAGCAACCCCAGGGATTCCATTTTCTCCGCTCGCTGAAGACGTTCTGACATAACTTGTCTCTCTTCTTCTGCCCGCTTGCGGTCGGTGATCTCCTGGAGCAGATGGGCCGTCCTTTCCTTAACCGATATTTCCAGTGAATTTCTCTCCTCCCGCAGGGCGTCCTCCGCGTTTTTGATCCGCAGGGCGACCTTGACCTGGGAAACCAGTTCTACCTCGTCAATCGGTTTGGACAAAAAGGCATTGGCGCCGATATCCAGGCCCTTGATCCGGCTCTGCTGGTCTGTTTTAATCGCCGTAATCATGATGACCGGGATGTGCTTCGTGGTTTCATCGGACATCAGCCTGCGGCAGGTTTCAAAGCCATCCATATCCGGCATTACGATATCCAGCAAAATGGCGTCGGGCAGTTCAACCTTCGCCTTGGCTATCCCCGCCGGACCGGATTGGGCGGTAATCACGGCACAGCCCGGCATCAGATTCTTTAGCAAGGCGGACAATGCGACCAGATTGTCCATTTTGTCGTCAATTGCCAGTATTTTCTGCGTCATATCTCCCGTCCTCCTTTCAGCCATTCACCGATCTTCTTCAGGAAACCCTCCGGATCGATCGGTTTGGCGATGTAATCGTCGCACCCCGCCAAGATGATCCTTTCCCTGTCGCCTTTCATGGCCTGGGCGGTCATCGCAATCACCGGAATCGAACCGAGCTTGGCATTTTTCTTCAGATGACGGACCACCGTCAGCCCGTCCATCTTCGGCAGGGCCATGTCGAGGAGGATCAGGTCGGGTTCGTTTTCCGCGGCCGTTCGCAGCCCCGCTTCGCCGTCCGTTGCCTCCAGTATCCGATAGCGGTTCTGCAAAATCGCCTTGATGGTGGTCATGTTGTCGGGATTGTCTTCCACGATCAGGATGGAAGAGGGGCCCGCCACTTTCGCCTTCGTCCGGGGGGCGTCTGTTGAAACCGGATCCCGGGAGGCGTCGGCGACCTTTTCGCCGACGCCTCCAGAAAGCCGTGCCTGGGGCTCTGCTATTCCGAGCATGGATCTGACTCTATATAACAGGTTGTCCCTGTCCACATCTCCTTTTTGCACAAGCTGCTGGACATGGTTGGCGCTCAGTTTGTTTAGATCTTCCGGCGTCAGATCCTTGGCCGTCAGGATCAGGACCGGTATTTTCGTTGTCGCCTTCACGCTCCTGATCTTTTCCAGCACTGCAAATCCATCGATTTCCGGCATCATCAAATCGAGAATGATGCCGTCCGGGACGGTATGGGAAACGTAATCAAAAGCCTCCTGTCCGCCCCGGGCCACATCGACGACATAACCGGCGGATTCGAGAACCGCCCTGACCTGGATGATCGCAGCCTCGTTGTCTTCCACCAGCAGAATACGGGGCGGCGACGCCGGTTTTTCAGGACCGGGGTGTTTCGAAGGGTTCTCGATATCCACCAGTATCCTTTTGATTTCGGCAAGCAGGGTCGCCGATTTCGCGGCGCTTTTCACCAGGACGGAAGAGACATTGCCACTCAATTTTTTCCGGTCTTCTTCCGTCAAGTCCTTGGCCGTCAAGACGATCACCGGCAGGTCGCGGGTTTCAGGGTTGCTGCGAATCCGGTCCAGTACGGCGAAACCGTCCAGTCCGGGCATCATCAAATCCAGAATCAACACGTCGGGGATCTGTTTTTTGATCAATTCAAGACAGATCGCGCCATCCTCGGCCATGATCGGCTTCAGCCTTTCCTCTTCGATGATCGTACGGATTTGCTGACGATCCAGTTCGCTGTCGTCGGTGATCATGATCGAGCGGGTTCCCGGCTTTCCGATCTTCTCGATTTCGGAGATGAGCAGCTTCTTCACCACCGGCTTGGTGACATAACCGACAGCGCCCAGCGCAAATCCGGTTTCCCGGTCTTCCGAGATGGAGACGACAATGACCGGGATGTCCTTCGTTTCGGGGTGTTTCTTCAGGCCTTGCAGCACCTCCCAGCCGTCCATGTCGGGCATGATGATATCGAGGGTGATGGCGAAAGGACGCTCGCGTGCGGCGAGTTCCAACGCCTCCGAACCGGATGTGGCCGTGAGCGTATTGTACCCTTCCTGGAGCAGGTAACGGGAGATCATGGCCGCCATCTCCGGTTCATCATCCACGACGAGAATGGTCTTGCGTTTTAATTTCATTCCTGACGGCTGCCGGACGACGATCGGTTCACGAACAACAGCTGTTCCCTGCCAATGAATGGGCAGGGTCAGCGTAAACGTGGAGCCCTTTCCCGGGACGCTCTGCACCGCAATCTCCCCGCCCAGCATCCGGGCGGCCCTGCGAGCGATCGCGAGCCCGAGCCCCGATCCCTCATGTCTTCGCGCTGACGTCCCGTCCACCTGCCGGAATTCGTCAAAGATATACGGGAGATCGTTTTCCGCGATCCCGATGCCGGTATCCCCAATCCGGACGGAGAGCTTTTCATGATCGCTCAACACCGAAACGGTCACACTACCCGCATCGGTAAACTTGACGGCATTGGCCACAAGGTTTTGCAGGATTTGGGAGACACGGATCTCATCGCTTTCGAGCGGCGGGAGATCCGGGGGAATCTCCGGATAAATCCTGATTCCCTTTTCCCCGGCCAGGGGAAGGATGCTTTCAACGATATTTTCCATGGTCTGGCAGAGGGAAAAGGTTTTCGGGTTGACATCCATCCTCCCTGCCTCGATCTTGGAGAGATCGAGGATGTCGTTGATCAGGGTGAGGAGATTTTTTCCGTTGCGTTCGATGATCTCCAGATAGTTGACCTCTTCGGCGCTCAGTTTCGCACCGGCCTG
>CAIUXU010000433.1 GCA_903903205.1 uncultured Syntrophobacterales bacterium | reverse complement strand
CTCGTCACCGGACCGACGGGAAGCGGCAAGTCAACGACACTCGCCGCGATCATCAACGAGGCCAACATTACCCGGAAGGACCACATCATCACGATCGAGGACCCGGTCGAATTCGTCCACCAGAGCCAAAGCTGCATCGTGAACCACAGGGAGGTCGGCCGGCATACAAAGACCTTCACATCTGCCCTGCGCGGGGCGCTGCGCGAGGATCCGGACATCATCCTGGTCGGCGAGCTCCGTGACCTGGAGACGATCTCGCTTGCCGTTGAGGCGGCCTCCACCGGCCATCTTGTCTTCGGCACCCTCCACACGACAAGCGCCGCCAAGACTGTCGACCGGATCATCGAAGTGTTCCCTTCGAGCGAACAGCAGCAAATCCGCTCGACGCTGGCCGACGGCATCCGGGCGGTCATCGCCCAGGTTCTTTTCAAACGGGTTGACAAGAAGGGGCGGTGCGCCGCTCTTGAGATCCTGATTGCCAACTCCGCGGTGCGGAACCTGATCCGCGAAGCGAAGACCTTCCAGATTCCATCCATGATCCAGACCGGGAAAAAGTACGGGATGCAACTTCTGGACGACGCGATCCAGGAGCTCCTGCAAAAGGGGTGGATTAGCGGCGACGAGGCGTACCTGAAGGCGAACGACAAGCAGCGGTTCCGGCCGTTCCTGAAGAATCCGCCGACGGACTTCACTGAGGCGTAAGCGACGAAGCGCCGGAGCCATATTGAGGAGGCAAACCATGAGAAAACAGGAAGTCGATTATATCCTGGGCAAGATGCTCGATGCTTTCAAGAATGCGTCGGACCTGAACATCACTGTAGGAAAACCATTCCAGGTGGAGAGCTCGGGAAAACTGACCGGCGTGGAGCTGAACCCGCCCTTCCCGAAACTGACTCCGTTCCAGACGGAGATATTCGCGCTCAACATGATCAACCAGGACCGACGGCTGACGGAGATCCTGCTTTCCCAGGGCTCGTGCGACTCCTCGTACGAGCTCCCGGGCAAGGCCCGCTTCCGCGTGAACATCTTCTCCCAGCGGGGGAATTACTCCATCATTCTGCGAAAGCTGGAGACCAGGATCCCGAGTTTCGCGGACATGAATCTCCCGGAGGCGTTCCTAAAAATGGCCGAGGAGAAAAACGGGATCATCCTGGTCACCGGCGCAACGGGAAGCGGCAAATCGACATCGCTTGCCGCGCTCCTGAATGAAATCAACGAGAAAAAATCGGTCCACATCGTGACCCTCGAGGACCCGGTCGAATTCTCCCATCCGCACAAGATGGGCACCTTCAACCAGCGGGAAATGGGAAACGATTTCGACACTTTTGCAAGTGGACTCCGCGCCGCACTCCGCCAGGCGCCGAAGGTAATCCTTGTCGGCGAGATGCGGGACCGGGAGACGGTCGAGATCGGCCTCTCCGCCGCGGAGACAGGGCATCTTGTCGTCAGCACCCTTCACACGGTTGACGCCGGGCAAACGATCAACCGCGTCGTCGGCATGTTCTCCTCCGAAGAGGAGACACAGATCCGGATCCGGCTCGCCGACACAGTTCGCTGGATCGTCTGCCAGCGCCTCCTCCCCAAGGAAGGGGGCGGGCGCGTCGCGGCCTTTGAAGTGATGGGGTCGAATCTCCGGGTGAAGGACACGATCCTCCACGGCGAATCGGACGGGAAAAGCTACTACGAGATCATCCAGGCGGGGAAGGCCTTCGGGATGATTACCTTCGACGACTACATCGTTGATCTCTTCAGCAACGGGCTTGTCAGCGAGGAGACCGCAAAGGCCTACGCGTCCAACAAGGGAATCGTCGGACGCGGCATCGACTCGGTAAAGAGCGGGCGTGGACAGGCCACGACAGACATCGGCAAGCTTGAGGTGGATAAAAATTATGGGAAACCGGAGCGAAAATTCTAATCGCACGGCTTGCCTCCGGAGCTTTTTTTACGAAGCCGTCCCGGATCAATCGGACCTATCGGATAATTCGAAAACCTGAAGAATAAGGAGAGGGGACAGATCATGGAAGAGCAGAAGGCCATTTTGAAAGAGGCGGCGGCGGATGGTTACAATGCCGCGGACCGGCCGTTCGACTTCGTCGGGGAAGGAGGCGCGACCGCCCTGGTCTGCGAACCCGATCCGGCGGTCAGGGAAAAGATCAGCAGCGGGATCAAGGCGATTGGATACCAGATCACGGCGCCGGAAACAGCCAGGGATACCCTCAAAGCCATGCGGTTTCACATTTTTGACCTGGTTGTCGTAAACGACCTTTTTGACACGACCAATCCGGAGGCGAATGACGTCCTCCAGTATCTGGAAAACCTGAACATGGCAACGCGGCGGAGATTCTTCGTCGCGCTCGTCAGCGAGAAATACCGGACGATGGACAACATGGTCGCCTTCAATCGGAGCGTCAATCTCGTTATCAATCTCAAAAGCATCGATGATGTGGGAAAGATCATCAAGCAGGGCGTGGCCGACAACAAGGCCTTCTACCATGTCTTTCATGAAACGCTGGTGAAGAAAGGGAAAGGCTGAAGTCTCCGCTTTACGCCCGGCGGAGGATGTCGGCGGCAAGGTCGTTTTGCCCCTGGGCGGCAAAGGATTCCGCCAGGCGCAGAGCATAGCGCCGGTTTTGGGATTCAGCAGCGATTGCGTTGGCGAAAGCCGCCGCCGCGCGGGTATGCAAGCCCGCTTTCGCAAAGCCGTTGCCCAGCCGGTTCCAAACCTCCCCCGCTGCCGAAGGCCGGAGCTCGGCCGCCCGGAGATAGGCCTCTACGGCGGCATCCGATTCCTTCAGACAGATCAGGCAATCGCCAAGCCCCATCCATGAAAACGGTTCATCCGAGCGCTCAGCAAGGGATCTTTTCCAGACTGCCGCTGCCCTTTCCGGATATCCGGCGCGGAGAAGACCGTCTGCCAGGCGGCTGAAAAAGAGGGTTTCCGCCGCAGGGTCGATCTCCGCAGCCTTGCCGTACGCGGTTTCCGCTTGATCCGGTTCACCCGCCGCAAGCCATCCTTCACCGAGGGAACACCAGTTTTCTGGTCCGTCCGGATCAAGTCCGATCAGTTTCTGAAACACACGAACAGCCTGATCGGCCCTGCCCGCTGCAAGGCAAGCCTCGCCAAGCGTCCGGACGAGGCCGATATCCTCCGGCTGTGCAGCCGCAGCCCGCTCGCAGACCGAAACCAAAGCTTCTCCGTCCTTTTCCTCCCGGTATATGCGGACAAGCTCGTCATAGGCAAAGCCAGTGAGGGGTTTGCGTGAGAGCTCCCGGCTAAACAGTTGCTCGAAGCAGGCGGCGGCTTCCACCATTTTTCCGCTGTCGTGGAGCGCCCAGGCCAGAGCAAGGAGAAGCGAATCCTCATTCGGATATTCTGCGATCAAATTACGATAGATGGGGACCGCCTCTGCGGGGCGTCCCGCAGACATCAGGTCGTCGGCGCGGTTCCGTTCCGGAGAGAGGGGATCTTCATTTTTCATGGGAGGTCTAATAAAGAAAAAAACCCCGGGGATGATCGGGTCCCCGGGGCGTCTATCTCAGCAACTGGTGCAGGAGCCGCAGGCGCCTTCCTGCTGACTCATGCTTGAGGTCAGCTTGAACCCACCCCCACGTGGCGTGG
>CAIUXU010000432.1 GCA_903903205.1 uncultured Syntrophobacterales bacterium | reverse complement strand
TCGCCCATCTTGTAGGATTTGCCCGTGTAGAAGAGAATTCGCTCCGTCACCGTCGTCTTACCGGCGTCTATGTGAGCGGTGATTCCGATATTCCTCATGCGGGAGAGTCTTGATTTGGATGCCATAGAGATTCACCACGGGAAAAAGCAGGGGGCAGCCTTCACCCCCGCCCTTATCCCTCTTTCGGCGGCGCCGCCGGAGCGATCAGCTCCCGATTCATCATGAACGGGTTTCTAAGACCAATATGTCCTTTAAGCGATTCCTTTTCCTTGCCACCAATCAGAATCCGGACACTCTTGATCGTCGGCAGATTCGTGATCAGCGTATTGGTCAATGAATAGACCGTGGCCATTTCTGCCGCGCTTCCCCCCGGATGATTCGCCACGAGACTCTCCCGGAAATTGACGGAGAGGGTATCCTCCCCTTCCCTTTTGACGCCCTCGATCTCCTCCTTCAGAGGGAAGGTGTTGACCAGCCCAGTCTTCGGGCCCGGGCCGGCGATGAGGGCCAAGACGATCTCTTTCGCCTGTTCTTCCGGTTCTTTTTCCTTGGGGATGAGCCGCTTTTCAGGAACAAGAAAACGTTCATTGGCATCGGAAAAATAGAGGGTTACCTCCTGCTTATCCCTCTTTTTCGATGCTGTCTTTTTCCCGGAGGCGGGGGGATAGATATAATCGAACAGGGTAATGAAAAAAATGGCCAGAAAGATCACGGAGACCACGACAATCACGGAAAGGAGTACAAGCCTTCGGCCCTTCTTCGTTTTCTTGTGTCTGACCTGCGCGGTCCGCATTTGCTTTTTCGTGGCCATAAAACCCTTCGTCCTTCCCTCTCGTGAATGTCGGCAACTTAGGGTATTTTCACGACAGTGTCAAGAAGAGAGTGCACCGGATCACCTGCAGAAGGTAGTTATCTGCCGGTCAAGAAGATCGGGAAAAGAGAGGCTAACTAGAAGGGGAAAAGCTGCTAACCCCGGAGACGCCGTTCGCCGAGGCGCATGGGGAGAATTACCGCAAGGATGCAGAGGAGCAGGACAAGGGTGAACGAGACGATCAGCCATGTCCAATGCAGGCCGGAGAGGCGCCGCCCGTGGTAGTCGGCCATGAAGAGCTGATAGACCGGTCCCGCCTCGAGAATGATCACCGCCGCGATGAAACCGGCCGCAAGCAGCATGAAAAGCAGCCCCCCGAAGCTGGTGACCGCCTGGGCCGGGTTTTCGGACTTGAAGTCGGGGTAGGCCGCGCCGAGCCCCACCCCCAGCGCCACCACCCCCGGCGTCATCAGAAAGACCGTGACGACAGAGAGCCCCATCATGAACGGCGTCACCTGCAAGAGAAGATTGGAACTCACGATCAGGATCTCCGCAAGAATCAGCAGCGGAAGACCATAGACCGCAAACTTCACCCAGAGAAAGGTCTTGAGCGAGATCGGCGCCGCCCGGACGATCCAGAAGGCGTCGCCCTCGAAACTGACCGCCGGATAGACGAAGCGGGCGGCAATCGCCGTCAGGACGAAGGAGGCTAAGCCCATGTTAAGGAAAGAAAAAATGTTCTGCAGGTAAACCGTCCGGATTTTTGATTGCCCCAGCGGCAGAACCGAAAAGTTGTAGAGATAGATCACGATCAGCGCCGCGATCATAAAAAGCTGCGGCCACTGCGTCTGGTCACGAAAGAAGGTCCGAAACTCCTTGACGGTAAAGGCCCATGCCGGCCCGGATAGCTTCTCGATCATTGGATGGCGTTTTTCGCGTGGGCCATTCTTGTGGGGGAAGAGCTTCTCCGCCGTGGTTTGCGCCTTCGTGTAGCCCTCGAAATAGAACGCCCCCGCCGTCCAGGTCGCCACAAAGGCAAGCGCCGCCGCACAGCTCCAGGCGAGGGCGAGATGGAAGAGGGCCTCACCCTTGAGACCCGAAAGCGCCGCATTGAGGCTGTCGAAAACCCACGTCGTCGGAAGAAACGGCGAGCCGGGCGTCCCCATCTCCCGCAGATAGAGTAGCAGGGTGGCGAAGGTCTCCGGATTGACCAGCCTCTCCGGCCGCATGAGACGGAAGGCCAGTATCAGCGCCATAACCAACAGCAGACCGAAAAAGACAAAGACCGTCCGGATCCGCCCTGCCGGAAGAAGGACGGCCGCGATGACAACCACAAGCGCACTGATCGCGGAAGCGATCAGACAGAGCGGGACAAGCGCCATCCCAGCCGTCGCATAGAAGAACGGCCCCGCATGATAGACGATCCCGTAGGAGAGAAAAACGGGCAGGCTGAAGAGGATGACCATCCAGGAACTGTCGATTGTGCTTTCCAGCCAGCGCGCCAGGAAAATCTTCCCTCCCGAGACCGGCAACGAATGCACCAGCAGCAGATCCCGGCTGAGGTAGAGCTTCGAGAGCGAGGCGACAATGCCGCTGAAGAGGAGAAGCGAGAAAAAGGTCAGCAGAACCATCGAAAGGAGTTTCCGGGCGAGGACGTCGCCGAACTCCTCAATCCCTTGAAAATAGTTGAGAACACGGTAGAAAATCAGGAAGGCGCCAATCCAGAAGGCCAAACCGATCGCGCCGAAGAGAAGATAGCGGACCCGGCGGCTGCCCGCGCTCCGAGAGTCGCCGGTGTTCTTGAAGGAGAGGAATCGGGGCCGAAGCAGGGCGATGATCTCATTCATGGCGCCTCCTTCCCGGTCAGCCGGAGGAACACCTCCTCCAAATCGCCCTCCTGGAGAAGGGCCGTTCCCCGCAGGTCGCCTGTGGTTCCGAGCGCAACCAGCCGGCCGTGGTGGATGACGCC
>CAIUXU010000431.1 GCA_903903205.1 uncultured Syntrophobacterales bacterium | reverse complement strand
CGTAGAAAGTGCAGCGGAAGGTTTCCGGACGCGGGTTCGACTCCCGCCGCCTCCACCATGATTTCAAGTACTTAGGTCGATTTTGCTGTGTCCACTTTGTGTCCACCCTGATTGATGGATACCACTTGGGCGCTCCGGCGATACACCGCCCGGAGATCTTGGTCGATTGCCTTGCCCATGTACCGGGCAAAGGCCGCATTGGTTTCACTCATGGCGGCCTGCTTGACCTGCTCCGGGGTGTATTTGGCGGCGATCAGGGCGCGGACGGATGAATGTCGTGTCCCGCCGTAGAGATCAACCCCCTCGATCCCGAGATTCGCACAAGCCTTCACCCACCATTTGTAGAAATATTTGACGCCGAACGGTGTGTTTTCCAAGACACCCTTGATGCCGGAGATGTGCCGGAAGAAGGGTGTGGCGGGGAATGTGAAAGTAAACTCGCGCAAGATCTCTACATCCTCTTCGATTAAGGGGATTGTTTTATATACCGTTTTGGAATCTGCAGATGGGATCGTGAAAAACCCATCCAGGGTGTCGATGTTTCCTTCCTGCAGCTTGATCAATTCGCCGGGCCGGATGCTGATGTAAGTCGCCAGCCATTTGATTCCCAGGTAGACTTTTCGATTCGGGCAGATCCGTCCAACTTCTTCGATGATCTGTTGCTGGAGATCCTTCTCAATCGTCCGGCGATACCCGAGATCGAACGAAATTTCCGGGAACTCGGGTAGCGCGGTAATCTCTCGCCGCTTTTTGATCCACACGAAAAGAGCATGCACGGTTGACAGAATATTATGTTTTGTCTTGTCGGAGAGGGCGATGCTGTGCACGAAATCTTCGAGATCCCCATACTGAATCTCCCGGACGTTGCGATTGACGAAGAAGTTTTTTGCGTGCCGGATATGGCTGATCAGGTTTTTCCGCGTTCCGGCCCGTACTTCTGTGGAATGGTAGGACAACCACTTATCGGCCATGTTTGAAAAACTGAGAGGGTTTTCTCTCTGGTAGTCCCTTGCGTCAAACGTCTTTTCATCCGTTTTGAACCGGATTCCAGTAAGAAATCGTTCCGCATCTTCATAGCTTGGAAATCGATGCTGGACCGTTTTGGATTCTGCCCGAAACCGCACCCGGTATCGTGTCGGCCTTTGTTTGGGATGTTGTGTGCACGCCAAGAATTTCCCGGTATCCCGGAACAGCCCCCCGCAAATCGGGCACCTCTCGTCTGAATATATTCCGCCTCTCATGCATCGACCTCCCGATGGAGGAGATATGGAATATTTTTTGTCGGCCGTCAATGTCATTTTTCGCTACTTCCAAATTACCATCGAATCAGATTGGCAACGTACCCTACTAATAATTCTTCATACGCCAATAAAAGCATTAAGAAAAAGACGAATGGGATATCGTTTGTCGGATTCCTTGCGGGTTGAGAGTTTGCTACATTCCGGTGCCACTGAATGCGAAGGATATGGGATAATATGCCAGATCGACGGGATCGACTTGGCCTATCCATTCTATGGAAATCTGCGGATGCGCAACGAGCTGTGGGTAAGGGGCTCTATGACATGGTCGCGGCAGGAGTGCACCGTCTGGCGCTGGATGGGCATCGTGGCACTGTAGGTCAAGCCGT
>CAIUXU010000430.1 GCA_903903205.1 uncultured Syntrophobacterales bacterium | reverse complement strand
CGTAATCTTCCTGGGTGTCGACATGGTTGCACTTCGGGTTGACGCAGATATCCATCTTCGGGAACTGGGCCGTTCCGCAATCCCGGCACTTTCCGCCGACGAGGCCGGTGATCATCTTGCGTTTCCGCCAGAGGACCGTCATCGCCGTCTGTGTCGGCGCCTCCGCCCGGATTCCCATCTCGGGATGGATCAGGTTCCGGAATTTCAGGAATTTCATGTAATTGTCGATCGTTTTCTTGTTTGCAAGCGACCCCTTGACGCCTTCACGCGGGGCGAGTTTCGTGATCGCCTCGGTAACCTTGAAGTAGAGGGCGTCGCACCCCTGGCCGAAGCCGGCGAGCAGAATCCCGTCGCCGGGCTTTGACTGTTCGAGGGCCGCGACCAGCATCACGAGCGGGTGGGCCGTCCCCGTTTCGCCGCACACCTCGTGCATCTGGTCGATCACCTTCTCCGGCGTCGCGCCCAGCTTCTTCGCGATTGTCTTGTGTTCCGCCTTGAAGAGGCAGGGGAAGACCACCTTCTGGACATCGTTCATCGTGATGCCAATCTTTTTGAAGAGGCCGTCCACCGCCTCGGGGATGAACTTCGAGTAACCCTCCTCGCGGAGCCAGCGCTCCTCCCACATGTAATCGTAGCTCTTTCCCGCGCCCCGGTAGTGGTCAACAAAGTCATAGGAAACCGTGAAGGCCCCTTTGAATTCGGCGATGACATCCTGATCCCCCACGAGGAGGGCGGCCGCCCCGTCGCCGAACCACATCACGTAGAAGTAGGCCGGCCTCGTCTCCCGTTGGTCCGTCGCGGCGACGAGGATATTCTTCCGGCTTCCCCCCTGCGCCACTTCGAGGGCGGTCAGCAGGCCCGTCGTCCCGGCGCGGAGCGACGAGGTGAAGTCCGCGGTGATCATGTCGTCCCGGAGGTTCAGGGCCGTCTTCAGGATGCCCGCGTTCTGGCGGTCGGCAAAGGGGAGCGTCGTCGAGCAGAGATAGGCGCCGTCGATCGTCTTTTTCTCCCTGCCGGTCAGGCAGTCGCGCGCGGCGGCGACCGCCATCGTCAGGCTGTCCTCGTCGTGGTTGCACATGGAGCGCTCCCCCTGGGCGACCATGACGATGGCCGGGGCAAACCAGCCCATCGCCTGGAAGATCGCCATTCGGTCGAGCCGCAGGCGGGGGATGTAGGCGCCGTAGGAAGTGATTCCGATCATAATTTTCCCTCCTTGTTGTTTTGAAAGGCGGTCAGCATATCGCCCATGAGGTCGTTCAACTGCCCCAGCTCCTTCGCCCCCTTGAGGCTCAATATCTTCTCCCAGGAGGCGTCAACCTCCTCCAGCGTCGGAACCTTCTTTCCATCGCCGATCACCGTGCCGGGGCTGGTCATCACGGCGGCGCGGTTGTAGAACCCGACCCCGGCGTTGTAGATTCGGCCGGTCACCGGACACTTCTCCGATAAGAGGAAGAGGACCAGTGGCGCAACAAACTCCGGCTTCATCTTCTCGAGAATCTCCGGCGGGATGATGTCGGCCATCAACCGCGAGGCGGCGACCGGCGCGACCGTGTTCACTTTGATATCATATTTGGCCCCCTCCAGTTTCAGCGTGTTCATGAAGCCGACAAGGGCCATCTTCGCAGCGCTGTAGTTGGTCTGGCCGAAGTTCCCGTAGAGACCGGCGGCGGAGGTGGTCATGATGATCCGGCCGTAGCCTTTCTCTTTCATCACGGCAAAGGCCGGTTTCGTTACGTGGTAGGCCCCCTGGAGATGGACGTCAAGAACCGCCTGCCAGGTCTCGGGCTCCATCTTGAGGATGCTCTTGTCCCGGAGGATTCCCGCGTTGTTGATCAGGATATCCAACGTCCCGAAGGCGTCGAGGGCGGACTTCACGATTCCCTCGCCCCCCTCTGCGGTGGCAACGTTGTCGTAATTTGCGACCGCCTCGCCGCCCGCGGCCTTGATCTCTTCCACGACCTTCTGCGCCGGTGTCGTTGAACCATCGCCTGCGCCGTCTCTTGCGCCGCCAAAGTCGTTCACGACGATCTTCGCGCCGCGCCGGGCAAGTTCCAGCGCGTAAACCCTCCCCAGCCCGCCGCCCGCGCCGGTGATCACGGCCACCCTTCCGTCGAACCGGATCTCGTCCTTCGGAATCTCGCCGTATTCGAAGACGCCGTTGTCGATGACGGTATCACCGGTTCGGGTGTTGATTGTCCGCCAGAGAGCCTTTCCTTCCGACACCTTCCAGATCAGCGTCCGGATCGGGTCGCCGGGATAGAGGGTTTTCGAGAAGCGGCAGGCGAGGCGTCGCACCAGCTCAGGCTTTCCCGGCGTGAGGCTCGCCATCAGGGCGCGGCAGGCAAAGCCGTGGGTGCAGAGGCCGTGCATGATCGGCTTTTCGAAACCCACCATCTTCGCAAATTCGGGATCGACGTGGAGCTGGAAGATATCGCCCGAGAGTCGATAGACCAGCGGCTGGTTCAACGAGG
This sequence comes from uncultured Syntrophobacterales bacterium, assembly GCA_903903205.1. Lineage (GTDB taxonomy): Bacteria > Desulfobacterota > Syntrophia > Syntrophales > UBA5619 > UBA5619. Next base: position 1,150 of record CAIUXU010000430.1, on the reverse strand, counting down.
GGGCGGCGTCCACCGAGAAATCGGGTTCGCGTTCCGGGAACTCCACAATGTTCGGCGGGGCGTTCTCGCCGCCAAAACCACCGTCCAGTCGGGCGAAGACCGTGACAATGTTCGTGAAGAGCCTCTTGCCGTTCGAGTGGAAGGTATCGCTCTCGCCCACGACCAGGGCCCCCTTCGGTCCTTTGTCGTAATAGTGGGTGATCTTCCCCTCCGTGGTCAGTGTACCCGAGGTGGGGATGGGGTTGTGGAAGATCAGCTCCTGCTCGCCGTGGAGAATCCCCGCCAGGTTCATCTCGGAGGCGACGCCGAGCTCGCCCAGGAAGTTGAAGATCGATGCGATGGAGAAGCTGGGAATCACCTTGAGGTTCTTTTCATACGTGTAGTCCAGCTCGTCAACCCCGGCCCCGACGCCGATCGCGTAGAGGATCACATCCTTCCAGTTGTAATCCTTTTTGAGGGGGCCGATCTTCCTGCCGATTGCAGCCATGTTGAGTGCCATTGGTTTCCTCCTTGAGTACGGATTATGAAAACGGCCGGCCTGATGGATGCCGGCGCTACACTTCTTCGTTCTGCGTAAAAGCGGGGATGTGGATGAACTTCATCGATTCGGGGTTCTTACGGGTCTTTTCGAGGGGGGTGGACATAAGCGCCTTCCAGCCTGTGATTCAATCATTTGGTGAATAGATAACGAAAACGGGGAGGGGTGTCAAGAAAAATTACGTTACCGGTTTTCCGTTTGGAGGATGCCGTTTGCAGCCCGAAAAATGGCTTGCTTTGAATATTCAATCCGGTATATCTGTCCGTCAGCACAAACAAACATTGCGACAATACCAGGAGGCGCAGCATGACGGAAAATTTAGGCGAAATGCGAGACGCGGCGGCGTGGATTCGGCGTTGCATCATCCGCTACACGGCATCCGCGGAGAACAGCCTTCAGTTTGAAGGCGTCCATGAACCGGCGTGGGCGGAACCGCTCATCGGCTTTTCCCGAGGCGACGACCCGTTGTACCAGAAGTTCAAGAATGATATCGGTCCGTTCTATTGGACTCCGCTGGAGATCTTTAACGAGACATTTCCCGGGTTGAGGGTCGAACGCGGCGAATTGACCGTGATCAGTTGGATTCTGCCGCAGACGAAACAGACCCGGCTT
>CAIUXU010000429.1 GCA_903903205.1 uncultured Syntrophobacterales bacterium | reverse complement strand
CCGGACTCGGCGGCATTCAGCGCCAGACGAATCGTCTCCGGCTCCCGAAGCTCGCCGACCAGAATGACGTCGGGATTCTCCCGTAGCACGTCCAGCAGTCCCTGCTTGAATGACGGGACGTGGATGCCGACTTCCCGCTGCTCGATAAAGGCCTTCTTGGAGCGGAACCGGAATTCAATCGGATCTTCGATCGTGACAATGTGAAGCGGGCGGGTGCGGTTGATCTCTTCGAGAATCGCCGCAATGGTCGTTGATTTTCCCGAACCGGTGCTTCCGCAGATCAGAACGAGGCCGGCTGTCAATTCCGGAATCTGCATCAGGCTGGGATGCAGATTGAGGTTCCGGATGTCCGGAATCACTTCGGGCAGCAATCGAACGGCCAGACTCAATCCGCGGGTCGTATAAAATACGTTGATTCGTACACGCACACGGCTGATCGACATGGCAAAATCGACCGACCATCGTCTGCGGAGCGTCTGCATCTGCTTTTCTGTTAGCATCCCCTCGACAAGGGCGTCGATATCCCGGGGGTTCCAGATGGCGCCGCGTTCGTAATGGATGATGCCGTCCCTGCGATAGATCACGGGCTGCCCCCCCGCGATATGGATGTCGGTCAAGGCCTGCTTGATCCCTGCATGGATCAACTCATTAAATCTCTTGATCATGTTTAGAACCGCCTGCCTGTTTCATGAAGATGGAAAATAGTAAGCCCTGTTCATGAATAATGCAAGATTTTTTGCATACCCCGAATTGCCAACCTTTTAGAAGCGGTTGTGCAACTTCAGGGCTTGGCCCGTTCGAGTGCGATGACGCCGGTTCGCGAAAAGTCTTCCATGCCCAGCGTCTCCAGGCGGGTCAGAATTTCTTCGAGTTCCTCCTTGTCACCGGTAAATTCCAGGACGGCGAACCCGGGTTCGAGGCTGACCGTTTTCCCGCCGTGGGTGTCGAGGAGCTCGCGGATCGCTGCCTGTTTCTCCTTCGACAGCGGAACCCGCGCGAGGATCATCTCCCTGCAGACCGCATGCGGCCGACGGAGTCTCTTCGCCTCAAGTACATCAACCAGACGGTTCAACTGCTTGATGACCTTGGTGATCGTGTCCGGCGTGGTCAGCGTGGTAATGATGATCTTGGTAATGGCCGGGTTGCGGGTAATATTGGCGGAGATGCTTTCGATATTGAACCCCCGGGCGCTGAAGGTGCCGGCGATGCGCGCCAGCACGTCGGGCCGGTTGTTGACGGTTACGGATATCGCTCGTTCTTTAAACTGGACTGGCATGGTTTTTCCCTTTCCTTAATCTGTGATTCATGCAACAGCACGAACATTGCCGAAGGACATCTCCGAGAGCGGCGTCCCCGGTTTCACCATCGGGAAAACATTTTCCTCCGGCTCCACCTGGAAATCCATCACCACCGGTCCGGGCGTCTCCAGGCCTTCCTGGAGAACGCTTTTCACCTCTTCGGGTTTTGTGGCCCGCAGCCCTTTGATGCCATAGGCCTCGGCCAGCTTCACGAAGTCGGGCGCCTGGGTCATGTCGGACTGGGAGTAGCGGCGGCCGTAGAAGAGCTCTTGCCACTGGCGGATCATCCCAAGGTAAAGATTGTTCAGGATCACCACTTTCACGGGCAAGCCGTAATGGGCGATGGTGCCCAGCTCCTGAATGTTCATCTGGATGCTGCCGTCTCCGGCCACATCGACCACAACCCGGT
>CAIUXU010000428.1 GCA_903903205.1 uncultured Syntrophobacterales bacterium | reverse complement strand
GATGAAGCTCGCGCTCTCCGGGATCCGGGGGAAATTGGGAACGCCCGGTGCGTCTCAGCGGACAGCGCAGATCGCCTGCGACATGCTGAAAGGAGAGTAAACAGTGAACATTTTCAAAAGACTCCTGAAGTTGGCGAAACCGCATCTATTCAAGTTTTCGATCGCCATGGTCTGCATGCTGGTTGTCGGCGCAACAACCTCAGCGTTGGCATTTCTCGTCAAACCAACACTCGATGAGATCTTTCTGAAGCAAAACGCCAGGATGCTCCAGTGGATACCACTTGCCGTCGTCGGGATCTACCTTATCAAGGGGGCGTCCAGCTACGCTCAGACGATCCTGATGAATTTCATCGGTCAGCGGATCGTGGCCGATCTAAGGGCGGAACTCTACCGGAAGATCCAGACACAGTCGCTCGCATTTTTCACAAAGAATCCCACCGGCATCCTGATGTCCCGGATCACAAACGACGTCGGATATGTCCAGGGCGCCGTCTCGGAGGCGGTCACTGCGCTATTCAAAGACTCTTTTACGCTGATCTGCCTCGTCTTTGTGATCTTCTACCGGGATTGGCGGCTGGCGATCATCGCCATGTTCGTATTTCCGCTCGCCATCTATCCGATTGCCAAGTTCGGCCAGAAGATGCGGCAGGTGGCAACTCGGACGCAGGTCACGGTCGGAAGCTTGATGACCCTGCTGCAGGAGACGATCTCCGGAACCCGGATCGTCAAGGCTTTCAGCATGGAAGAGTACGAAAACAAACGCTTTGCCGGGGAAAATGAGCGGCTCTTTCGCCTCAACCTGAAGTCGGTTTCGATCAACGCCGCCTCCAGCCCATTCATGGAGTTCCTGGGCGGCCTCGGCATCGCCGCAATCATCTTCTACGGCGGCTATCAGGTGATCCACGGCCAATCGACGCCGGGAACCTTCTTCTCTTTTCTGACGGCGCTGATTATGCTCTACGAACCGGTAAAGCGGCTAACCAACGTGAACAACACGATCCAGCAGGGAATCGCCGGCGCAGAGAGGGTCTTTGCCATCATCGACCTGCTCCCGGAGATCGGGAACCGCCCCGGCGCCGCCCCCCTCCCCCGGATCTCCCGTGAGATCGAGATTCGAAACGTTAACTTCCGCTACGAGGAGGCGCCGGTCCTCCGAAACATCAATCTCCGAATCCGGGCCGGCGAGGTCGTCGCCTTCGTCGGCATGAGCGGCGGGGGGAAGACAACGCTCGTCAACCTGATCCCCCGATTTTACGACGTAACTGAAGGGGAGATCACAATCGACGGCCGTGACATCCGCGACATCACCGTCGAGTCGCTCCGGGGACAGATCGCGATCGTAACCCAGCAGACGATTCTCTTCAACGACACGGTCCGGGACAACATCGCATACGGCGACATCGTGAAGACGGAGGAGGAGATCCTTGCCGCAGCGAAGGCCGCCAACGCCCATGATTTCATCGTGCGCCTGCCGATGGGCTACGATACGCTGATCGGCGAGCAAGGGACGAAGCTCTCCGGCGGCGAGCGCCAGCGGATCTCGATCGCCCGCGCCATCCTGAAAGACGCCCCGATCCTGATCCTCGACGAGGCGACCTCCTCCCTCGACTCTGAGGCGGAGATCGAGGTGCAGGGTGCGCTGGAGAATTTGATGAAAGGCCGGACCACGCTGGTGATCGCCCACCGCCTCTCAACAATCCGGAACGCCGACCGGATCATCGTGCTGGTCAACGGCGAGATCCGCGAAGAGGGAACCCACGAAACCCTCCTTACCTGCCAGGGGGAATACTGCCGCCTCTACAACATGCAGTTCAAGGAAAACGGCCGCAAAGGAGAGTGATTTGAGATCCTTTGAGGAGAGGCTGAAGGAAATTTGGCAGGATGAACAGAAAACGGCAGGCGTATCTGGCGCTTTCGCTGACGCGCTCGGCCTCCTCTCCCTGCCCTACGGCGGCCTTGTCGCCGCGAGAAACCGCCTCTATGACGGGGGTCTTCTCAAGCAGGAGAAGCTCCCCTGCCCCGTCATTAGCGTTGGCAACCTCACCGTGGGCGGAACCGGAAAGACGCCGACGGTGATTTTCATGGCCCATCTTTTGCGGGACAACGGTTACCGTCCGGCCGTTCTGAGCCGGGGCTATGGCGGCAGCGCAAACGCCTCCGTCAATGTGGTCTCCGACGGGAACCAGATTCGGATGGGATGGCGCGAGGCGGGAGACGAACCGATCCTGATCGCCCGCGCCGCGCCGAGGATCCCGGTTCTGACCGGAAGCAGACGGTTCCTCACGGGACGGGCGGCGGTCGAGACGTTCGGCGCCGACGTGCTGATCCTCGACGACGCCTTCCAGCACCGGTCGCTCTTCCGGGATATCGATATCGTCCTTTTGGACACCGCACGTCCGTTTGGAAATGGTTTTCTGCTTCCCCGGGGCCCGCTCCGCGAACCTCCGGATTCCTTGCGTCGCGCCGATATTCTTCTCCGGACGGGCGACGCGGGGCATGTAGAACCGCTGCGGGAAGCAGCCTCCATGCCCTCCTTCCGGGCGATTCACAAGCCGCAGGGACTCGTCGCGGGGGAAACCAGCCGGATCGAGACGGTCGCGGCGCTGCAGGGGCAAAAGGTGTTTGCATTTGCCGGAATCGGTTTTCCGGAGGCCTTCCGGCGAAGCCTGACAGGCCTGGGTGCGGCGGTCGTCGGCTTCCAGGTTTTCCCCGACCACCACCCCTATGACCTTTCCGACATCGAGGATCTCCGACGTTCCGCGGAAAAGAGCGGCGCCGCATGGATTGTCACCACGGAGAAGGACGGCATCCGCCTGGCCGATTTTCCCGACTTTCTGGCGGCGCTCTTCCTGCTCCGGATCGCAATGGAGATCACGCCTGCCGGACCGTTTTCAGAGCTGGTTTCTGCGCGGCTTGCGGGTAGAAAAGGAAAAGATATTGGGTAGAGAAACAGAGGATGATCAGGGGATGCCATTGACGGTCAGAGGCGGAAAAAAACTGCCCCCAAAAGGGATCGAAAGGGTGCTGATCCGGGGAACAAACTGGATCGGCGACGTCGTCATGACGCTCCCCGCCGTTGCCGCGGTGCGAAAAACCTGGCCAAAAGCGCGGATCTCCATCCTTGCGAAGCCCTGGGTTGCCGAGGTCTATCGCCTCTCTGCGGATGTGGACGATGTCATCGTCTTCCAGGAACCGGGGCGTCATGCCGGAATCAGGGGGAAGTTCCGCTTGGCCGGGGAGCTCCGGAATGCGGGATTCGATTGCGCGATCCTCTTGCAAAACGCGATCGAGGCGGCAATCATCGCCGTACTGGCCGGCATCCCGCTCCGCGCCGGTTACAACTCCGATGGCCGGGGGGTGCTGTTGACCCACGCCGTCCGCCGAACGAAAGCGATCCGCCAGGTGCATCAGATCGACTACTACATCGAGATGGTCCGGGCGCTCGGCTGCACATCCGCAGGACGCGACGTCCGCCTCCGCCCCGGAGAGGATTACGATGGCCTGGCAAGGGCACTCTTCAGCCGCTTCGGCATTGATGAAAACCTCCCGCTGATCGGCATCGCGCCGGGCGCCGCCTACGGCCCGGCAAAAAAGTGGTTCCCGGAGCGTTTTGCCGCCGTCGCCGATCGCCTGAGCGGTGGCAGCGGGGCGCAGATGATCCTCTTCGGCAGCGCCGGCGACCGGGAGAGCACCGACACGGTGCAAGGAAGCGCCCGGCATCCGCTGATCGACATCGCGGGGATGACGAATTTGAAAGAGGCGATCGCACTGATCGCCCGCTGTTCGCTCTTCATTTCAAATGATTCCGGCCTGATGCACGTCGCCGGGGCGCTGGGGGTTCCGACGATCGCGATTTTTGGATCGACGAACCCCGTAACGACGTCGCCAGTGGGCGAGAGAAGCGTCGTCATCCACCACGATCTCGATTGCAGCCCCTGCCTGAAGCCGGTCTGCCCGACCGATTTTCGCTGCATGGAGATGATCGGCATCGAGGAGGTGTACGCCGCCGCGCGGAAGCTGCTGGCGAGAGGGGAGGAGGAAAACCAAAATTGATAAAAGAAAAAAAACGCCAGGCAGCGATTTTTCTCGACCGCGACGGGACGATTAACGAAGAGATCGGTTATATGGCCCGCCTGGATAAGCT
>CAIUXU010000427.1 GCA_903903205.1 uncultured Syntrophobacterales bacterium | reverse complement strand
GGCGCCGACGGCGAACCGGGTGGGGAGGGAAAGAACAAGGATGTCAACAGTTGGGAAAGTGACTGAGCGCGGATACACGCTGATCGAGCTGTCTGTGGTTGTTCTGCTCATTGGGGTGATGTTGTCTCTCGCCGTTCCGCGGGTTCGCGATAGCCTGCTTAACGACGACCTCAATGCAACAACCCGGCAGATTGTCGGCGCCGCAAGGGAGATGAGAAACGAGGCGGTCCGCGAGCAGGATGATTATCTCCTTCACCTCGATCTTGTCCAACCCGGCTTCTGGACCTACAGCGCCGATACGACTGCCGAAAAACGGGCCGAACTCCGCAAGAAGGCGGTTCGTTTTCCCGAAGGGATCCGGATCACGGATGTCCGGCAGCCGCCGGAGGCCCGAAAAACAGAAGGGGAGGTCGTGATCCGCTTTTTTCGCAGAGGATACGTGGCGCCCACCGTCGTCCACCTCGCCAAAGGGGATCGGGCCTTCACCCTCGTTTTCAACCCCTTTCTCCAGGCGGTCAGTGTTTATGAGAAGAATGTCGATTTCACCTTCAATGAGGATGACCGTGCGGCAGGCCTATAATGCGCGTCATGCCAGGTTTCAATCGATGCGCGGCGGATTTACCCTCCTGGAGGTGATGATCGCAATGGCGATCCTGGCCATTACCCTGGTCGCCGTCTTCCAATCCCAGTCCCAGAGCATTTCGATGGCGGGCGACTCCCGTTTTCTCACCACGGCCTCGCTTCTGGCCCGGAGCCGGATGGTGGAGATCGATGCGGCGGACCCAAGGGCGGTTACAACCGGAAACGGCGATTTCGGGGACGACTTTCCCGACTATCGGTGGCAGGTGGAGATTGGGGATACGGAGATCGAAGTCCTGAAAAAGATCAGCCTCACGGTGACAAACAGCCGAATGCTTGTCCGTAACAGCTACCGCCTGACCCTCTACAAGGTGGTGCTGAGATGAGGGCAAAAGGGTTTACGCTGATCGAAATCCTGATTGCCGTCTTTATCCTGGGGATTGTTTTGTCCACCGTTTACGCCTCTTACACGGGAACCTTCCGGACCATCCGCGCAACGGAAACCGATGCGGAGCTCTACGGCATGGCGCGAACCGTTCTGGAGCGAATGACCCGGGATCTGGAGGCGGTTGCCCCCTGGAAAGGGGCGTTTACCTTTACGGCCAAGCCGTATTACCTGGGAAACCGGGAATTCACGCGGCTGATCTTCCGCTCCACGGCCCATATCGCCTTCAGCGAGAAGGAAGAAGCGGCCGGGTTCGCCGTAATCGAATACGGCGTCGAAGAGGGAACGGAGAAGGTAGGCTACATCCTTTCACGGAGTGACTCCCTCTATCGCGATCCCGGAAAGGAAGTGGCCCCTACCGGGGGCTTTCTGTTGTGCGACCGGATCGAGACCCTGACCTACCGCTTCTTCAACAGCACAGGCAAGGAATCCAGTACATGGGACAACGGCGACGACGAGGCGCAGAAGAAGAAAGCGCCGGTGATGATCGAGATCCGTCTTGGGCTTGTCAATGAAAAGGATCGGGAACATCCCTATCCGTTCGTGACCAGGGTTCGTCTGCCGCTTGCCCAGGCGGTGGCGCCATGAGAATTTCCAACCAGCGGGGCATCGCCCTCATACTGGTATTGCTGATGGTCAGCATCATTGTGGCGTTGACGATCCAGTTGAACCGCTCCCAGCGCTCCGAAATCTACGAAGCGGTGAACCTGAGCGATGGCATCCGGCTGCGTTATGTGGCCCAATCCGCTTTTTACGCCGGAGAGGCGATCCTGCTGACGGACAAAAACGCATTCGATGCGCTGACGGAGGATTGGGCGAAGACCGAAATGTTGGCCCTCAAGTCCGAAGGGCTTTTCGACAACGCCTCCTTCAGGCTTTTGATCGAAGATGAGGGAGGGAAAATCCCCATTAACCGCCTGATCACGGGAAACGTGTACAACACGCAGATTCATGAGCTTCTTCTGCGACTACTCACCGGTCCGCAATTTCGTTTGTCGCAAAAACAGGCGGAGGAGCTCAGTGATGCGATCAAGGACTGGATCGACGCGGATGATGAGGTTACCGGCGACGGCGCGGAGGGGGGGTACTATGCGGGTCGAGACAGGCCCTATGCAGCGAAAAATGCACCTCTCGATTGCATTGAGGAATTATTGATGGTAAAGGGGGTCTCCCGTGGGCTCTTTTACGGGACGAGGGAAACGGCCGGACTTGCGCAGTGCCTCACCGTCTTCAGCGATGGGAAGATCAACATAAACACCGCCCCGAAAGCGGTTCTCCGGTCGCTTTCGGTGGAGATGACGGATGAGGCGGTCAAGCTGTTCGACCTGTATCGCCGGGAGGAGAAAAACAACCTTGCCGATCCAGTCTGGTACAGCCGCGTTCCGGGAACAACCAGCGTGAACATCCCGGCCGGGCTGATGTCCATCCGGAGCGACTTCTTCCGGATCACGGCCATCGGCCTTCATGGCAAGATGATGGAGCGGATCACCGGAATCGTCAGACGGGAAACGGGTGGGAGAACGGTCAAGCTCCTGTCATGGAGAGTGGAGTAATGCCCGAAAATATTTTGGGTCTTGACATCGGCGCTGGAAGCGTCAAGGCGGTCATTCTCTCCCGGGGGTTCC
>CAIUXU010000426.1 GCA_903903205.1 uncultured Syntrophobacterales bacterium | reverse complement strand
GGCATCGATGACCAACCCTTCGGAAATGGAAATGCTGCGGATGCCGTCCACGGCAAAGTCACGGATGATAATGATGGCGACAATCCAGGCGGGGATACGGTCGATCGGAATCATCAGGATCATCGCTGTGTTGACGATCAGCTTGTCGGCGATCGGGTCGAGAAATTTCCCCATTGTCGTCACGATATGGAATCGCCGGGCCACGTATCCGTCGAGAATATCGGTCAGGGCCGCCACGATGAAGAGAATCGCAATCACGAGGCTCATGGTCGGTCCCGGGGAAAACAGGAGAAAGAATAGGACAGGAATCACCCCGAGCCGAAGCATGGTGATCGTATTGGGGAGATTGAACGTCGCCCGCTTCGCCTCCGGAATGGGCAGCCTGTCAAACAATCTCTTCAGCAAATCGATCATCGTCGGGGAATCTCCTGAGATGGAGGGGCGGGTTTCAAACGCGCCCCTACTTCGTCTTATACTGTTCAAGGCATTTTATAGAGCAGAAATAGATGGTCTTCCCGTCGATCTTCATCTGGCAGGCATTGCCAATGGGAATATAGGTGTGGCAGATGGGATCCTCCACAAGTTCCTCACCGGCGACGGCCGTTTTGATTTCAGCCGGACCGGTTTTCCCCCGCATCTGCGGAAAATTTTTTCTGACAAACCTGAGCATAAGATAGATGACGATGGCGCCGATCAACAGCCTGAGTATCATTTTTTAACCTTCAACCTTCCTTTTACCGGTCTCTTCCATGGCATAAATTTCCACAACTCCCGGGTCAATCAAACGATCCAGCAGGCCGCGCGCCGAAACACCAAAGGCCGGATGAATCGCGTAGGAGGCAAGCTCGCAGAGCGGCGCCAGAACGAAACGCCGCCGGTGCATCTCCGGGTGGGGAATCTTCAATCCTTCCAGATTGACAACCTCTTGACCGTAAAGGAGAATGTCCAGATCGATCACCCTTGGTCCCCACCGCGGCCCGTCTGTCCGCCCCATCTGTCTTTCAATCGCCTTCAATGCCGTGAATAATTCCACTGGAGACAACTCCGTCCGTATCTCCGCGACGGCATTGATGAACCATTCCTGATCCGCCGGCCCGACCGGCGTCGTCCGGTAGAGGGAAGAGCAGCGAAGGAGGCGGATTCCCGGAGTCGCCCGGACGCGCTGCACCGCATCCCGGCACTGCGCGTCCGGATCTCCCAGATTTGCGCCGATCCCGATGAAGGCGACAATTCCCCGGATACCCTCACCCGATGCACCCTGGCTTCCGGAGAGATGATGCGGCATTATCTCTCCATTTTCTCGGCGGCTTTTCTCAAGCCGATCACATCCTGCATGTCGTACAGGCCGTTTCCACGGCTGACAACCCAGAGGGCCGCCCGGATTGCGCCGCGGGCGAAATTGTCCCGGCTGTGCGCCCGGTGAATGAATTCCAGCCTCTCCCCCATCCCGCCGAAGATCACGGTGTGCTCGCCGACGATATCCCCGGCCCGGATGGTCTGAATCCCGATCTCGGGTTTGGTCCGCTCCCCGATGATCCCCTTCCGGCTGTAGACGCCGACCTGGTCCAAGTCGCGTCCGAGGCTCTCCGCAATGACCTGGGCCATCTTGACGGCAGTGCCACTCGGGGCGTCCTTCTTGAGATTGTGATGCGCCTCCACGATCTCGACATCGTAATCATCGCCGAGGAGAGCGGCAGCATCCGCGAGCACCTTGAACATCACGTTGACGCCGACGCTCATGTTCGGAGCAAGGACGCAGCGTGCGGAGGCCGCAAGTTCCCGGACCCGCGTCATCTCCGCCCCCGTGAATCCAGTGCTCCCGATCACGATTGCCTTTCCCGCCGCCGCCACAATTTCCAGGTGGCCAAGAGAAACGTCATGGGCGGTAAAATCGATCACAACGTCGCCCTGATCGATGCAACCGGCAATGGAATCCCCGATCAGAATCCCCGTACGGCCGAGTCCCAAGCCCTCGCCGACATCCTTGCCGAGAGCGGGATGCCCTTTTCTCTCCACAGCGCCCGCAAGCTCAATGCCGTCCGTCTCCGCGATGAGGCTCACGATCCGCCCCCCCATCCGGCCGCCTGCGCCTGTAACGATGGCCCTGACCATGATCTCCCCCTATTTCCCGATCAAACCGTATTCCTGCAGCGCCTTCTTCAGGACGGCCTCGTTCTTTTCCGTCATGCGACAAAGCGGGAGCCGCAGTTCGCCATCGATCTTTCCCATCAGCGCAAGCGCCGTCTTCACCGGAATCGGATTCGTTTCGATGAAAATGGCGTCGATCAGCGGGCTCATCCGGAAGTGAAGCGCACGCGCCTTCTCCAGATCGCCTGCCGCAAAGGCGTCCACCAGCCCCGACATATCTCCCGGAACAACGTTGGAGACGGTGGAGATAACCCCTTTGCCGCCGAGGGCGAGAAGCGGCAATGTAAAAATGTCATCGCCGGAAAGAACGTCAAAATCGGGTCCGCAAAGATGGACGACATCGCTCATCTGCTTGATGGAGCCGGAGGCCTCCTTCACGCCGACGATGTTCGGGATTTTCGCAAGCCTTGCCAAGGTCTCCGTGAACATGTTTGTTCCTGTTCTGCTGGCGATGTTGTACACGATGATGGGGATCGGAACCTTTTCCGCCACGGTGCGGTAATGAAGGTAGAGCCCCTCCTGCGTCGGGCGGTTGTAGTAGGGGCAGACCAGCAGGGCGCCGTCCGCCCCCGCCTCGAAGGCATGTTTCGTCAGACGAAGTGCTTCCGCCGTACTGTTGGACCCGGTTCCGGCTATCACCGGCACCCTTTTTTTAACCGCATCGATGGTTATTTCGACCACACGGTCATGCTCCTCATGGGAAAGGGTGGTCGATTCGCCCGTCGTGCCGCAGGGAACGATGCCGTCCGTCCCGGCGGCGATCTGTTCCTCGATCAATTGACGAAACGCCTCCTCATCCACCTTCCCATTCCTGAACGGTGTTACAATTGCAACGATAGCGCCTCCAAACATATTCCCTCCTTGCCTTTCTCTTCAGGTATTCAAAAAGTCCGGAATCTCTTCACCCCGGACAAGGTCTTCACAGTTTTCCCGTTTCCGAATCACATACCAGCGGTCGTCACGCGCCAGAATCTCCGGAATCCGTGGGCGGGAATTGTAGTTGGACGACATGCTGAAGCCGTATGCGCCTGCGCTCATCACCGCCAGAAGCTCTCCCCGCTCGACCGCAGGCATCCGGCGCCCCTTCGCCAGAAAATCACCCGATTCGCAGATCGGGCCGACCACGTCCATCGTGATCTCCTCCTGACCGCGCTGAATCACCGGCTGGATCTGGTGGAAAGAACCATACATGCCGGGGCGGACCAGATCGTTCATCCCCGCATCGACAATGGCAAACCGTTTCCCCTCGTTCTCCTTCGTGTAGAGAACCCGGGTCACCAGAATCCCGGCATTGCCCACGATGACGCGACCAGGCTCGAAAATGAAGGTGCAGTCCATTTCGCCTGAGGCGTCGATGATCGCCCGGGCGTATTCCGAGGGATGGGGAGGGGTCTCCTGGTTGTATGTGATCCCCAGACCACCACCCAGATCGAGGTAGTGGATCGCAATCCCCTCCTCCCGAAGCCTACGGATCAGCTCCTTCAGCCGCCCGAGTGCGTCGATAAAGGGGGCCATCTTCGTGACCTGTGAGCCAATATGGCAACTGACCCCCTTGATATCGACGTTCTTCAGTTTTGCCGCGTGACGGTACGCGAGAAGGGAGCCTTCGACATTGATTCCGAATTTGTTTTCCTTTAGGCCGGTGGAGATGTGCGCATGGGTTCCGGGATCGACATCCGGGTTGACCCGGAGGCCAATGCCGGCCCGCAGGCCCAACACTCCGGCCCGGGCGTCGATTGTTTCCAGCTCCTGAAAGGATTCGACATTGAACATCAGGATGCCGGCCCGCAGGGCGAGATCGATCTCATCCTCCCGCTTTCCAACGCCGGAATAGACCATTTTGGAGGGATCGACGCCGGCTTTCAGTGCGCGGTAAAGCTCTCCGCCGGAAACAAGGTCCACCCCGCCCCCCTCGCGGGCGAAAATCCGGAGGATCGCGGTGTTCGAACAGGACTTAACGGCGAAGCAGATGATGTGGGGAACTTCCGCAAACGCTTCGGAAAAGACCCGGAAATGCTGGCGCAGCGTCCGGTGGCTATAAAGGTAAAGGGGGGTGCCCACCTCGCGCGCAATCTGCTCGACAGAGGCCTCCTCACAGTAAAGGGCCTGATTTTGATATTGAAAGTAATTCATTGTCTCCTTCTCATCTATTATCCCCTACTTCTAAAACCAACACCATATTCCCGATTACACCTTCGGGAATGACAGGCCTGTTTATCTCCGAAGGCAGCAGCGCTGCCTTCGGCGGGATCGGGTCGCCTTTTTTACCGCATCCTGCAACGAAAATTATCCCGATCGAAAGCACAGCCAGCACCCAGCGAAAAAAAAGTTTACGCCTCATCGGCCTTCAATCTCCGCAATACGCTTGCGAACCGTCTCTTCGGCGGTTCCGCCAATCTCCCGCCGGGCCTGAACCGATTGTCTTACCGTGAGACACTGAAACAGCTCTTTTTCAAAACCTTTGTAAAACTTTCGGAACTCCGTCAGTGTCAGCCCGGTCAGCGTCTTCCCCTCCTTGATACAGAAGGAGACGATCCTGCCAACGATACCGTGCGCCTCGCGGAACGGAACCCCTTTCCGGACCAAATATTCGGCCAGATCCGTCGCCGTTGAAAAACCACCCGCGGCCCCCGCCTCCATCCGCTGCCGGTTGAAGGTAAGGCGCCCAAGCATCGCGGTCAGAACCCGCAGGGAGGCTTGTAGCGTATCGACCGTGTCGAAGAGGGGCTCCTTGTCCTCCTGGAGATCCCGGTTGTAAGTCATCGGCAGCCCCTTCAGAATCGTGAGGATGGCGACGAGATCCCCATAAACCCTGCCCGTCTTCCCCCGGATCAGCTCCGCCACATCCGGATTTTTTTTCTGCGGCATGAGGCTGCTTCCCGTCGTGAAGGCGTCCGAAATCTCGACATAGCCGAACTCGTCGGTGGACCAGAGAATGAGATCCTCGCAGAAGCGGCTCAGGTGCATCATCACAAGCGAGGCGGCAAAGATGAACTCTGCAACAAAATCCCGGTCGGAAACAGAATCCATACTGTTTTCAGTCACCTGCGGAAACTTCAGGAGGTGCGCAACGTAACGGCGGTCGATCGGCAACCCCGTCCCCGCCAGCGCCCCGGCGCCGAGCGGCATAATATTCACCCGCTTCAGACAGTCCCGGAGGCGGGCCTGATCCCGGTCCAGCATCTCCCGGAAGGCAAGCATGTAATGAGAAAGAAGAACCGGCTGCGCCTTCTGCATGTGGGTGTAGCCGGGCAGGATCGCCCCCATTTCAGCTTTGGCCCGCTCGACGAAACCGTTCTTCAGGTTTCCAAGAAGGGCAAGGATATCGCTAATCTCCGCCCGCAGGTAGAGGCGGATGTCGAGGGCGATCTGGTCGTTTCGGCTTCGGCCCGTGTGGAGCTTCCCGCCGGCTTCGCCGATCCGGGCCGTGAGGGCCTTCTCAACCGCCATGTGGATATCTTCATCGCCGGGATGAAAGACAAAATTCCCCGCCTCGATCTCGGACCGGATGGCACGTAGACCGTCCAGGATCGCAGTCGCCTCCTGCTTGGTGATCATCCCCTGCTTTGCCAGCATCCGGGCGTGGGCGATGCTTCCTTCGATATCGTAACGATAGAGGCGGCGGTCAAAATGGAGCGATGTGCTAAAGGCCACAACCTCAAGATCCGTCGGCTCACTGAAACGTCCACCCCAGGGTTTTTCGTTTTTCTTCATGACACCTTATTGATCATCGCCCTGATCCGTAACCTTAGCGCGTTCAGGCGGATAAACCCCGTTGCATCCTTCTGGTTGTAAACCTTATCCTTCTCGAATGTCGCGAAATCCTCGCTGTATAGTGAGAAGGGAGATTTTCTGCCGACAACGACGCAATTCCCCTTGTAGAGTTTCATTCTCACGGCGCCCGTAACACGTTCCTGGGTATCGTCGATGAAGCGCTGGAGAAGCTCGCGCTCCGGAGCGTACCAGAAACCGTTATAGACGAGCTGTGCGTACTTGGGGATCATCGAGTCCCTCATCAGCATCACCTCGCGGTCCATCGTGATCGATTCGACGGCGCGGTGTGCTGCCCAGAGGACCGTCCCCCCCGGCGTCTCGTAAACCCCTCTCGACTTCATACCGACGAAACGGTTCTCCACCATGTCCATGCGGCCGATCCCGTTCGCCCCGGCGATCCCGTTGATATGATCAAGAAGCACGGCCGGGCTCATCGGAACACCATCCACGGAGACGGGATTCCCTTTTTCAAAGCCGATCTCCATGTAGGTCGGCCGGTCCGGCGCCCGCTCGGGGGAAACCGTGAGGACGAACATCTCTTCATTCGGCTCCGCCCAGGTGTCCTCGAGAATTCCCCCCTCATGGGAGATATGGAGCAGGTTCCGGTCGCTGCTGTAGGGCTTCTCCCTCGTAAGCGGAATCGGAATCTTGTGTTTCTCCGCGTAATCGATCATCGAGGCGCGTGAATCGAATGTCCAGTGGTCGTCCCGCCAGGCCGCGATGATTCGGATCGCCGGCTGGAGGGCCATGTAGGTCAACTCGAACCGAACCTGGTCATTCCCCTTCCCCGTGGCGCCGTGGCAGACCGCATCAGCCCCTTCGATCTTCGCGATTTCCAGCTGTCGCTTGGCGATCAGCGGCCTCGCAAGCGACGTCCCCAGAAGATAGGTCCCTTCATAGATCGCATTCGCCCGAAGGGCCGGAAAGACAAAGTCCCGAACAAACTCCTCTCGGAGATCGTCGATGTGAATCTTCGCGGCGCCCGTATTGATCGCCTTTTCCCGAAGCCCCGACAGCTCCTCTTTCTGACCGACGTCGGCGGCAAAGCAGATCACTTCGCACCGGTAGGTTTCGATCAGCCACCTCACAATCACCGACGTATCCAGTCCTCCCGAATAGGCAAGGACAACCTTCTTCACTTCGTTCACGATTTCATCCTCCTTACTTGACAATTTAATGCATCAAGATTTCCATGACGGCCTTCTGGACGTGGAGGCGGTTCTCCGCCTCGTCAATGATCACGGAGTGCGGACCGTCGATCACCTCCGCCGAAATCTCCTCACCCCGGTGGGCGGGCAGGCAGTGCATCACGATAACGTCCTCTTTCGCCCGGTCGATCAAGGCCCGGTTGACCTGAAAACCCTGAAACCGCCTCAGCTTCTCTTCCCGTTCTGCCTCCTGCCCCATGCTGACCCAGGTGTCGGTGTAAACAACATCGGCGTCGCGGACCGCCTCCACCGGATTCCGGTGAAGTACCACCCCGGCCGGCGCCTCGGCCATCCCCCGTTTGAGAATCGCCGGGTCCGGATCATACCCGTCGGGGCAGGCCAGGTCAAGGTGAAACGGCAGTTTCGCCGCGGCATTGATCCAGGAGTTTGCCATGTTATTTCCGTCGCCGATGTATGCGACCTTCAGCCCTTCATAGGTGCCCCGTTTCTCGATGATCGTAAAGAGATCGCTCAGGATCTGGCATGGGTGGAGGAGATCGGTCAGGCCGTTGATCACTGGAATGGTCGCATGGCGGGCAAATTCCTCCACGGACTCCTGTGAAAAAGTCCGGATCATGATTCCGTTCAGGTAACGGGACATGATCCGCGCGCTGTCGGCAATAATCTCCCCGCGGCCGAGCTGCGTATCGCGGTTGCTGAGAAACAGCGATACACCGCCCAACTGGAACATCCCGACTTCGAAGGATATTCTCGTCCGCGTCGAGGATTTGTCGAAGATCATCCCGAGGGTCTTGCCCTTCAAAAAGTGATGTTCCCTCTTCTCGCGGAGCAGCTGCTTCATGCAGTGCGCACCTTCGAAAATGTCTTCGAAATCAGCCCGTTCCAAATCATATTCGCTGAGCAGATCCTTTTTCATTTTTCCTCCAGCACCCCATCCAGGATCACGACGGCTTTGTCTACATCCTGTTTGGTCAGGATCAGCGGCGGAACAAAACGGAGGACATTCCCGTTCGTGCAGTTGATGAGCAGCCCTTTTTCCATACATTTGTCCACAAACTCCGCCCCGGGGAGGGTCAATTCGATGGCGATGATCAACCCCTGTCCGCGTACCTCCCGGATCCGGGAATGCTTCTCCTTTAGTTCCGCGAGACGGGAGAGGAAATATTCTCCCACCTTCCGGCAGTTATCGAGGATCCCCTCGTCAAGAATGGTTTCCAGTGTGGCGCTGGCGGCCGCGCAGGCAAGTGGATTGCCACCCACGGTCGATCCGTGGCTCCCCGGAACGAAGGCCGCGGCGATCTTTTCTTTCGCCAGCAACACCCCAATCGGGAACCCGTTCCCGAGGGCCTTCGCCAGCGTGACCATGTCCGGCAAGACATCCGTCTGTTCGCAGGCAAAAAGTGTCCCGGTCCGGCCGATCCCCGTCTGGACTTCGTCCACAATCATCAGAAGCCCTTTTTCATCACAGATCCTCCGGATTCCCGGCAGATACCCGGGGTCGGGAATGACGACGCCGCTCTCCCCCTGGATCGCCTCGACCATGACGCCGCAGGTCTTCTCCGTCACGGCCCCCTCCAGCGCCGCAAGGTCGTTGTAGGGGACATACCGAAAACCCTCCGGAAGCGGTTCAAACCCGACGTGGAACCGTGCCTGCGCCGTTGCCGTCACGGTTGCCAGCGTACGGCCATGGAAGGAGTCCTGCATCGTGATCAGTTCGTATCGGCCCACCATCTGCTCCGAGGCATATTTCCGGGCGAGTTTGATCGCCGCTTCGTTGGCCTCCGCCCCACTGTTGCAGAAGAATGCCTTGTCGAAGGGCGAATTCTCAACCAGGAGCTGCGCCAGCAAAATCTGCGGCGCGATATGGTAAAGATTCGATATGTGGGAGAGTATCTCTACCTGCTCCTTGATCGCCGTGACGACTTTGGGATGGGCGTGGCCGAGGGCGCAGACAGCAATCCCACCGACCAGATCGAGATAGCAGCGGCCTTCGCTGTCCCAGACATGGACGCCCAATCCCCTTGTCACGACAAGGGGATAGCGCTTGTAGGTGGTCATGATGTAACGATCCGACAGTTCGATCCATTCCTGTGTGTTCATTTCTTCTTACCTCGTTCTTGCAGCTATAAAACGATCTCCGTCCCGATCCCCTTGTCTGTAAACATCTCCAGGAGAATCGTATGCTTCAGGCGGCCGTCCACAATATGGGCCTTTTTGACGCCACCCCGAAGGGCCTTGAGGCAGCACTTTACCTTGGGGAACATCCCCCCTTCGATCGTCCCCTCCTCAATCATCCGAAGGGTAGTCGGTTCATCCATCGCCTGGATCAGCTCCTTCTGCCGGTTAAGAACGCCGGGAACATCCGTGAGCAAGATCAGCTTCTCCGCGGCAAGGGCGGAAGCGACCGCGCCGGCTACCAGGTCGGCATTGATGTTGTAGGTCTCTCCTCTGTCCCCGATCCCCGTCGGGGCGATGACCGGGATGACACCGTCCGCCATCAGCGTCGTGATCAGCGCCGCGTTGACCGTCTTCACCTTTCCGACAAGGCCGATGTCGATGATCTCGGGTGGCGTCTCCTTGACCTTCTCGTCGCTCAGATAGTACTTCTCCGCCTGGATCAGGTTCGCATCCTTCCCGCTCAACCCGACTGCTCGCCCGCCATGACGGTTGATCAGGCCGACAATCTCCTGGTTCACCTTCCCGACAAGAACCATCTCGACGATATCCATCGTCTCCTCGTCGGTCACCCGCATCCCCTGGACGAATTTCGACTCCTTGCCCAGTTTTTTAAGCAGGCTTCCGATCTGCGGGCCGCCGCCGTGGACCACGACGACATTGATCCCGACATACTTCATCAGAACCACATCGCGGGCGAAATCGTCCTTCAACTCATTATCCACCATCGCATGGCCACCGTACTTGATGACGACGGTCTTGTTGAAGAAACGGCGAATGTAGGGAAGGGCCTCCACCAGAACATCGGCCCGCTCCATCGATGTCTTCAAATCGTCCATTGTATTCTCCTTACAGGATGTACCGGCTCAGATCCTCATCTTCGACGATCTCATCCAACTGGTCTGCAACATAATCACCGTTGATCACTACCTCCTGACCCCGCATCTCCGGCGCATCGAAGGAGATTCCGTCAAGAAGGCTCTCCATGATCGTATAGAGGCGCCTCGCCCCGATGTTTTCCATCCGGTCGTTCACCAGCGTGGCAGTCTCTGCAATCGCGGCAATCGCATCCTCCGTAAAGGTGATTTTGACCCCCTCGGTCGCCATCATCTCCGTGTATTGCTTGATGAGGGCGTTGTGCGGTTCTGTCAGAATCCGGATAAATTCGTCCCGTCCGAGGGAGTTGAGCTCTACACGAATCGGAAAGCGCCCCTGCAGCTCCGGAATCAGATCCGATGGCTTCGTCGCGCTGAATGCCCCGGCCGCAATGAAAAGGATGTGATCGGTCCGGACCATTCCGTAGCGCGTGCTCACGGTCGATCCCTCGACAATGGGCAGAAGATCCCGCTGCACCCCTTCCCGTGAGACGTCCGGTCCGTGCGCGCCGTCGCCACCCACAATCTTGTCGATCTCGTCGAGAAAGACAATCCCCGACTGCTCGACCCGTTCGATCGCCGTCTTCGTCACCTTTTCCATATCGACAAGACGCTGGGCCTCCTCTTCCACCAGGATCTCCAGCGCCTCGGGCACCTTCACCCGTCGATTTTTCTTTTTCTGCGGGAAAAGATTCCCCAGCATGTCCTTGACGTTGAGTCCCATGTCTTCCATGCTGGAGGAAGAGAAGATTTCTACCATCGGTCCACTTCGGACCTCGGTCGTCTCAATTTCGACAAAACGACTGTCCAGACGACCCTCGCGGAGCAGCCGCCGAAGCTTCTCGCGGGTCGTATCCGGTTCAGGTACGTATTCCGCCTCGATCATTGTCCCATTTGCTTCGGGAATCATCTCCGATGCCTTTTTCTCCACCGGCTTTGGCGGGAGAAGAATGTCGAGAAGCCGGTCTTCCGCCAGTTCTGCAGCCTTCGTCCGGACGCGTCCCTGCTCCTCCGACTTGATCATGCCGATCGCAAGTTCCACCAGATCGCGGACCATCGATTCGACATCCCGTCCCACGTAGCCAACTTCGGTGAACTTGGATGCTTCTACCTTGATGAACGGGGAGTTGTCGAGTTTCGCAAGCCGTCTTGCGATCTCTGTTTTTCCCACGCCGGTGGGCCCGATCATGATGATGTTCTTCGGGGAGATTTCCTCACGCATCTCCTGGGAAACATTCTGGCGGCGCCAGCGGTTACGAAGCGCGATTGCCACGGCGCGCTTGGCCTCCTGCTGTCCGATGATATAGAGATCCAGTTTTTCAACGATTACTTTTGGCGTTAAATCATCCTGTGACATGGCTACCCTTTTTCCTTTTCTTTTTCCTTTTCTTTTTCCTTGCCCTTTTCTTTGCCCTTTACCGGTATTTCATCCGGTTCTTCTTCGAGATCGAGTTCTTCCGTGGTGATATGGTCATTCGTAAAAATGCAGATCTCAGAGGCAATCTTCACCGACTCCCGGGCGATCTCCGTCGCAGTCAGATCGGAATAGCGGACCATCGCCCTGGCCGCAGCAAGCGCATACGGTCC
>CAIUXU010000425.1 GCA_903903205.1 uncultured Syntrophobacterales bacterium | reverse complement strand
TGGGTGGACCGAGGCGGGAATTCCTACCCGCGAGAGACTGGTGGAGCTGGATATCGAGTGGGCATATGGATATTTTGCTTCTGTGCCGTAAAGGGTCAGAGAATTCTATCTGCATTGATTCCGATCCATGCCTTTGTTAGCAAGGAGAATTCATCGACGGACAGGGTCTCTGCCCTTCTTGCCCGGTCAATGCCGCTTCGGATGAACACCTGATCGACCATCTCTTCCGAAAGACCGATCCGACGAAGGTTGTTCCAGAGGGTTTTTCTTCGCTGGGCAAAGGCTGCCCGGACAATCTTTGCGAACAGTCCACCATCCAGAAGCTCCGGCTCACGTAGGACCTCCATCCGCAGAACGGACGAAATCACTTCCGGCACCGGATAAAAGCAGGTTGGTGGCACCGTCATTTCGCATACGGCCCTCGTATATTTTGCGACGATGACCGATGGGATGCCGTAATCCTTCGTCCCCGGAGATGCCGCAATCCGGTCCGCCAGTTCCTTCTGAAACATCAGGATCATGGTGGAAATCGACTGTCGAAAGTCGAGCAGACGAAAGAGGATCGGCGTGGAAATATTGTAGGGTATATTTCCGACAACCTTGATTCTTTCTCTCGGGTGCGCAGAGGTGAAATCGTACTTGAGCACATCCATCTGCACAATCTCCACCCGGTCCTGTCCGGTGAATCGCTCCCGTAGAACAGTCACCAAGAGCGGATCAACTTCGATCGCGATCACCCGGCCAGCCCGCTTTGCCAGTTCCTCCGTCAAAAAGCCGAGACCGGCGCCGATTTCGACGATCGTCTCATTCCCTGCCGGTTCGGCAAGCGCGACGATCCTGCGGACGACGTTCAAGTCCTCCAGGAAGCATTGTCCCAGTCTCTTCCGGGGGTGGATATCATGCTGAGCAAGCATTTTTCGGACAGATGTAATCATTTTCGCCTCATCCGAATCGCCGTGATCAGCCGGTTTGCGACAAAATAGGCCGGAACGGCAAAAAATGGGGCCATCAGGATGCCGCCTGCCAAAAGTGGCAAAAGAATTTCCCAACCGAGCGCTGTGACACTGCCCAGCGTGTAATCGGGAAGGGCGAAACGGCTGCGCTCAATCCCCAGCAGAAAACGCCCGAGTTCGTACTGGGAGAGATAGAGAAAGGGCACAGTCAGCGGATTGGATACGATCCATGCACCGAGGTAACCAGCCGTGATGTT
Source organism: uncultured Syntrophobacterales bacterium (assembly GCA_903903205.1). Lineage (GTDB taxonomy): Bacteria > Desulfobacterota > Syntrophia > Syntrophales > UBA5619 > UBA5619. Next base: position 3,723 of record CAIUXU010000425.1, on the reverse strand, counting down.
CTGGCGGAAGAGAAGGCCAATCAGTACGATGATCGCCGTATGGAACGGAATCGTCGGCGTAACACCAACGAAGACGCCAATCGCCAATCCGGCGGCAATCTGGGCGGGCTCTCCCTTCAGACTGATGAATTTCTCGTAAAAGCTCTGGAATTGCCTCTTCAGAATCATGGGTGAACCGCAAGCGGCCAGCGGGAGACGGCATTCAGATCAAGCCCATCCCTGCATCCCATCTCGAGGAGATGCGTCCCCACCACGGCAATCATCGCCGCGTTGTCGGTACAGAGAATCGGTGGAGGAATGAAAACCTCGATCCCTGCAAAAGCGCCATCGGTCTGGAAACGTTCCCTGAGCCGGCTGTTTGCAGCCACCCCGCCGCAGACGACGACGCGGGTCGCCTGGACCATCGCCGCGGCGCGCAAAGTCTTCTCCACAAGGACATCACAGATCGCCTCCTGATAAGAGGCGGTCAGGTCGGGCAACTCCTCCGGGGTGAAAGGGGTGTCCCGCTTTTTAAGTCTTGTCAAAAGGGATGTTTTCAGACCGCTGAAGCTGAAATCGAGGCTCTCCCGCATCGCCCGTGGAAATGGAATGGCCGAACGGTTGCCCTCCTTTGCAATCCGGTCAATCACCACCCCTCCCGGATAGCCAATCTCCAACAATTTTGCAGCTTTATCGAAAGCCTCTCCCGCCGCATCATCTCTTGTCTGACCAAGCACGGTAAACCGCTGAAAGCCCTCCACCCGGTAAATCGTCGTATGACCGCCAGAAACCACCAGCGCGACGAACGGGAACGCCGGAGGTGATTCCATGAGGAATGAGGCCGCAACATGCCCCTCCAGGTGATTGACCCCGACAATCGGGAGCCGTCGGGCAAAGGCGATCGCCTTGGCTGCAGACAAACCGACAAGAAGTGAGCCGATCAGCCCCGGGCCCCTCGTAACGGCAATACCGTCGATCGCGGCCAATGTCGTCCCTGCATCCTCGAGCGCCTGGATGATCACCGGCAGGATTGCCTCGATATGTTTGCGGGAGGCGATCTCCGGGACGACCCCACCGAACTTCTCATGCACCTTGACCTGTGAGGCAATCACGTTGGAGAGCAGGACGCTTCCGTCCCTGACCACCGCTGCCGCCGTTTCATCACAGGAAGATTCTATACCCAGAACCACCATCAAACTATCACTCCTCCCCCTCCCCTGAATCCCCTCCCTCCGGTGGAGGGGAAATTGGTGAGCGCACATTTTCTTTTACAAAAGCGCGGAAAATATATATAGAATCTTCCAGTATTTGCAATCAAACTTTTCAAGAAAGAGACAACTATGGAAATCCATACCGATTTTCTTGTTCTGGGCACCGGCATTGCAGGACTTAGCTTCGCGATCAAGGCCGCGGAGATGGGCAGCGTCGCCATGGTTACCAAGAAAGACAAGACCGACTCGAATACGAATCTGGCTCAGGGTGGGATCGCCGTCGTCCAAGACGAGACGGACCGTTTTAAGTACCATATCGATGATACACTGAGCTGCGGCGCTGGACTCTCGAACGAAGAGGTTGTCCGTTTCGTCGTGACGGAGGGGCCTGAGAGACTCCGCGAACTGGTGCAATGGGGTGTGGAGTTCACCCGCTCGGAGGAGGAACCGGGACACTTCGATCTCGGCCGTGAAGGAGGCCATTCGATGAGAAGGGTTGTCCATGCCAAGGATCTGACCGGACGGGAGATCGAGCGGGCACTTCACGAGAAAGTCGGCAAAAACGATAACATCCAGATCTTCGAAAACCACATCGCCATTGACCTGATCATGAAGTCCGCCGCCTTAGGACGGAAGATCGAACATGACCGTTGTCTCGGCGCTTACGTGCTGGATATCGCCGGAAACGAGGTCCACACCTTCCGGGCAAAGTTTGTGATGTTGTCCACCGGTGGCGGCGGCAAGGTCTATCTGATCACCACCAACCCCGACATTGCTACGGCTGACGGGATCGCGATGGCCTATCGTGCAGGCGCCAGGATCGCCAACATGGAGTTCATCCAGTTTCACCCCACCTGCCTCTTCCACCCCGATGCGAAATCCTTCCTGATCAGCGAAGCTGTCCGCGGCGAGGGGGCGATTCTGAAACTGAAGAACGGCAACACCTTCATGGAGAAATACCACCCGATGAAGAGCCTCGCCCCGCGCGATGTCGTCGCCAAAGCGATCGACACCGAGTTAAAGAAATCGGGCGATGATTGCGTCCTGCTCGACATCACCCACCGGGACAGAAATTTTCTCGTATCCCGGTTTCCGAATATTTATGAAAAGTGCATGGAGCTTGGCATCGACATGGCGAAAGAGCCCGTTCCGGTCGTCCCGGCCGAGCACTACCTTTGTGGCGGGGTCATGGTGAATGAGATGGGTGAAACGAGCATTCCGGGGCTTTTCGCCTGCGGGGAGGCCTCCTGCACCGGATTGCACGGCGCCAATCGCCTGGCAAGCAACTCGCTGTTGGAGGCCGTCGTTTTTGCACATCGTTCGGTCCGTCGCATCGGGGAGATTATGGAAACGATGAAGCAAAACGGGGACATATTGCGGCAAGATGTCCCCGTAGAGGCTGTTTCCGTCCCACCGTGGGATCCGAAAGGGGCCACGGAAAGCGATGAATCGGTTGTTGTCTCCCACAATTGGGACGAAATCCGTCGCTGCATGTGGAACTATGTCGGTATTGTCCGTTCAGACAAAAGGCTGGAGAGGGCGCAGCGCCGGATTGATCTGATCAACCGGGAAATCGATGAATATTACCGCCATTTCATCGTCACGCGGGATCTTCTGGAATTACGGAATATTGCCGTGGCTGCCAAGCTTATCGTGGCATGCGCCCGAATGCGAAAAGAGAGCCGTGGGCTCCATTACAACCTTGACTATCCGGAGAAGAATGACCGGGTCTGGCTGAAGGATACGGTCGTTTCCCGCGAGGAGCTTTGGCAGAAGGCATGAAAACATAGTGCTGAGGGAAAGAAAGTGCTGAGTGCTGAGTAAAGCCATATCCCCGATAAGAGCCTTCGGGGATGACAAAAAACTCAGCACTTGTTTTTAGTCCTCAGCACTCAGCACTTTTTTTTTCCCGTGGCAGCCATCTATCAAGCGCTTCGGCCAGGGTCTGGGGGGAAATCGGTTTGGACACGTAGTCGTTCATTCCCGCTTCCAGACACTTCTCCCGGTCTCCCTGCATGGCGCCGGCCGTCATTGCGATGATCGGAATCTGGTGATTGCGGACCGCGGATTGGGGATTGCGGATGTGACGGGTCGCCTCGAGGCCGTTCATTTCAGGCATCTGCACATCCATCAGAACCAGGTCGTAGGGAAGCGTTTCGAGGGCTTTGACGGCTTCTAAGCCGTTGGCTACGGCGTCCGCGCGCAGCCCCAGTTTCTTCAGGATCCCCACGGCCACCTGCTGGTTGGTGATGTTGTCTTCGGCAAGCAGGATACGAAAAACCCCCCGGCGCATCTCGGAAATCGTGTGGCGCGTGACAATGTGCTGGAAAAAGGGGGGACTGGAAAAAGGGGGGACAGCTCCCGAATTTTGCTGCAAAAATCGGGAGCTGTCCCCCTTTTTTCCTGCCAACACGGCAGAAAGGCAATCGATGATCTCCCCATGCCGCACCGGTTTGACCAGGTAGGCGTCAAATCCGATCTCCTGCATTCGCTTGGCGTCGCCCCGCTGGCCCAGGGAGGAGCAAAGCACCAG
>CAIUXU010000424.1 GCA_903903205.1 uncultured Syntrophobacterales bacterium | reverse complement strand
CATGCGCCTCAAGGATGCCGTTTTTATGGCCGGCGGGCCGAATGCCAATGCCTACCTCGCCCAGGCGCATCTCTACCGGACCGATCTGCGGACCCGCGAGGTGACGATGATCGTCACGGATCTCTCCCGCGCTCTGGCCGGGCATGAGGAGGGCAACCTCGCGCTTCAGGACAAGGACCGCGTCGTGGTTCACCACATCGAGGAGTACAAACCGGAGAAGTTCGTCACCGTCGAGGGTGACATTCGCAGTCCGGGCCAGTATCCGCTGACCGAGGGGATGACGATCCGCGATCTTCTCTTCGCGGCCGGCAACGTCACCGAGTCGGCGTACCTCGATGAGGCCGAATTGACTTCCATGATCACCGATCACGGCCGCGGTGCGAAGTACGAGCAAAAGAATCTGGACCTCCGGAAGGTTTTTTCCGGCGACGTCGGACAGAACATGCCGCTGCGCGCCTACGACCGCGTCTTGATCAAGCGCATTCCTGACTGGCGTCAGGAGCGGTTCGTGACCGTCACCGGAGAGTTTAAATTCCCCGGCAAGTATGCCGTCAGAAAGGGAGACCGCCTCTCGGCGCTGATCGATCGGGCGGGCGGCTACAGGGATACGGCCTACCTCCGCGGCGTTGTCTTCACACGGGAACGGGTCCGGGAGCTCCAGCAGAAGGGCATGCAGGACATGGCGGAACGGATGGAAAGGGATCTTCTGACCAGCAGTCAGTTTGCTACCGCCGTCAGCGCGGAAGAGGTCGTGGCGAAAAAGGCCGAGATGGAGCAAAAAGCGAGGCTTGTTGCATCCATTAAGGCGCTCAAGGCGATGGGGCGGATGACGATCTACCTGGGCCACCAGCGTCTCCTCAAGGGGAGCGAGTATGATATCGAACTGGAGGACAAGGATACCCTTTTCGTTCCCCAGAAGAACAGCGTCATCAGTGTCGTGGGGTCCGTCATGACCCAGGGGAGCTACATCTATTCGGAGAAGATGGGCTACCTGGACTACATTGGGCAGTCGGGAGGATACACAAGCGGAGCCGACACGGGTAACACCTTTGTGGTGAAGGTGGATGGCACTGCGCGGAGGCTTGCGCGCGGCATGATGAACTGGAGCTCCACGCGTGAGCGGTGGGAGCTGACCGGCTACGGCGAGGAGATCCGGGAGATCGAACCGGGCGACACAATCGTCGTCCCGGAGAAAACGGAACGGATCGCCTGGCTGCGGGAGATCCGCGACATCACCCAGATTCTGATGAACACGGCCGTCACCGCTGGCGTTGTACTGAAGATGTGGTAATGCAGGTTGGCATAGCGTTAGCCTGCTGGTTGTAACTTTTCGTAAAATATTTCTTGACACGAAGGAGGTGGATGGTTTAAAAGGATGCCGTGTGAATCCATCGGCAGAAATAATTGGTCATTATGTTGTAACAATCGGTATCGTGTAAAACGATACCATTGTAGCTTTTGGGTCTCAGAAGGCTGTTTTTGAGGGACATACCTTGGGTGAAGTTCAGAACTTTTAACAGAAGGAGGATTATCATTATGCGGAAATTCAGAAAGTACTCAGTTGTCGTTGCGCTCTTGTTGGTTATGGCCGTTGCACTTCCTCTGCAGGTGTTTGCGCAGGCTCAGGCCGGTGCGGGAGCTGCCGGTGCGGGAGCCGCCGCCGGTACGGGAACTGTCGCGGGAGTCACCGCAGGTACGATAGCGGTTGGCGTCGGCGTGGCTGCCGCAGCTACGGCTGCCGTCCTGTCGTCGTCATCGTCAACGACAACCACACACCATCACACGAAGTAGTAGTCGTTAAGAAGATCGTGTGGCCTCATTGGGAACAATAAACTCCCGTCATGGTCGGTTGATCCGGCCATGACGGGGTTCTGTTCCTGAGGGGAGGCCTTTGAATTTCTGCTAAAACGCGGCAAATCGTCATACCGGCGAAAGCCGGTATCCAGTCTTTTCAAGACCTTCTGGACCCCGGCTTTCGCCGGGGTGACGAATAAGGGGGT
>CAIUXU010000423.1 GCA_903903205.1 uncultured Syntrophobacterales bacterium | reverse complement strand
GGGGCATACCCGGTGATCCGCTCCACAGAAGGAGAAATATAAAGAAGAACCCGATCCTGCGGATCGATCCAGTATTCCCAGTCATAGGTCCAATCTGCAACGGTGCGGAATTTTTCCTCGTTCTCCTGTAGTTGTTTTGTCCGTTCCTCCACCCGCTGCTCAAGCAGGTCATGGGATTTCCGCAGCTCATCCTGCAAGCGCCGTCTTTCTGCATTGGAGTTATATTTTTCTGTTGCCGCGGAGAGGGCAAGACGAAGCATGCCGTCATCCCACGGTTTTGTGAAAAAACGGTAGATTCCTCCATCGTTCACTGCCCGTGTTGCCGTTTCCAGCGTGGCATGACCGGTGAGCAGAAGCCGTATTGCATGGGGAAAACGTCGTTGTACCTCCGCCAGCAGTTCCGAACCCTTCATCCCGGCCATCTGTTCGTCGGAGACGATTACCTTTATTTTTGTGGTCTCCATGATTTCCAGAGCCTCGCTGCCGCTGGAGGCGGTCAACACTTCATACCCGGTATTTCTCAGGGCGCGGGTCAACGCAGAGAGAACACTGGGTTCATCATCCACCAGCAGGACTCTATCGGTCTCCTCCTGTAAAAGTTCCTGCGGCTGTTTGCGCGCTTCGGTTTCCTGCCGCAGTTGCTTTGCTCGTTCCTCCACCGCTTGTTCCAGCCGGTCATGGGCCTCTTTCAGCTTTTGTCTGGTGATGTCACGCAGAAAACAAATCACCCGGCCACCTGCGATGGGCTGGAACTGGGCGCTGACTTCAATGTCAAAAATGCTCCCATCTTTGCGGCGATGCCGGGTCTGGAAGCGGTCCTCGCCATGCGCCATGATATTCCGGATGCGGTCGGCGGTGTCATCGCCTGTCTCTTTGGCCTCAAGATCGAAAATGCGCATGGCCAGGAGCTCCGGCACGCTATAGCCGCTCATCTTGCAATAGGTCTCATTGACCCTCAGCAAACGCCCCTGGATGTCCAACAGCAAGAAGCCGTCCATGGCCGTCTGCAGGATGATTCTGTCCTGTTCTTCGCTCTCCCGCAAGCTTGCTTCGGCGGCGTCAAGCAGGCGTTTGTCTTCCAATTCACGGAACAGGTGCTGGAAAATCACGGGCAGAAGATCGACAAAATCGAAAGTCTTCACCAGATAATCCACTGCGCCGAGCTTCATCATCTCCACGGCCAGCCGCTCGTCTCCCTGCCCCGTCATGACGATGAAGGGAACCCGGAGACCGCGTTCGTTCAGGGTTTTGATGATGTCGCTCCCGGTCATGTCGGGAAGTTTCTGGTCGAGCAGCAGCGCCAGCCCCGGGTTGAACCCCGGATGGGCCATAACGTATTGAAGGGCTTCAGCGCCGGTCGCAACACCATCCGCCTCATACCCGGCCCTGCAAAGCGCTTTCAGAATCAGATTCCTCAACCCGGCATCGTCCTCGACAATCAACACACGCAGAGGTCTTGCCCCGTCGTCCGCAGTCATCATTCTGTCTCCCTCCATTCCATGCAACATCGCAATAAATAGTGAACATTAACAAATGGTTCAGG
>CAIUXU010000422.1 GCA_903903205.1 uncultured Syntrophobacterales bacterium | reverse complement strand
CGCATAGTCGCGCTGTTTGTCCGCGAGGGGGGTGTTTAACAGCGCCTCCGTCATCCCGAGCACCCCGCTCAGGGGCGTTCGCAGCTCATGGCTCATGTTGCCGATAAACAGGCTCTTGGCCCGGCTCGCGGCCTCTGCGGCTTCCACCAGAAGCTTGTCCGCGGTAACGTCCAGGTTCATGCCTGTCACGCTCAAGGGCCTGCCTTCCGGATCGCGCTCGATCCGGGCACTGGCTTTCATCCAGTGTATGGATCTGTCAGGCCAGACGATCCGAAACTCGGGATTGAACTCCCCCTCGCCCCGCAGCGCCCGCTGCATCGCTTCGTGTGCCGCCTCCATATCCTCCGGGTGAAGCCCCGCTTTCCATGCCTCGTAGGCCCCGCTGAATTTGTCGGGCGTGATGCCGTAGAAGCGGTACATCGTCTCGTCCCAGGTTAGGCGATTGCTGACGGCATCCAACTCCCAGATCCCAACGTCTGCCAACTGGATCGCCAACTGCAATCGCTCCTCGCTTTTCCGCAGCTCTTCCTCGGCCAGCTTTTGCCTGGTGATGTCGCGGTTGGAAGAACGGCGACCCAACGGTCGGCCATCGGCGGCGATAACCGCCTGGCATTCATGGCCTATCCAACGCACTTCTCCACTGGCAGTAATAATCCGGAATGTCAGTTCTGTAACATCCGTCTTTGTTCGATTTTCCCAGACGTGCTGATCCCAGAGGGGGCGGTCATCCGGGTGGACAATCCGATCCATTAGGCCGTAATCGGCAAGGAATGCCTCCGGGGTATATCCGGTGATCCGCTCCACGGAAGGAGAAATATAAAGAAGAACACGCTTCTGCGGATTGATCCAATATTCCCAGTCATAGGTCCAGTCGGCAACGGTGCGGAATTTTTCCTCGCTCTCCTGTAAGGCTGCTTGCAGTCGCTCCTGTGCTTCGATCTCCTGTCGCAGTTGTATCGTCCGTTCCTCCACTCGCTGCTCCAGCAGGTCATGGGCCTCCTGCAGGGCCATCTCCGCCTGCTTGCGGTCGGTGATGTCGTGAATGGCAAGATGAAAAGCCGGTAGCCCATCGTATAGAATGGGTGTGCCCTGGATTTCACCGGTGAATTCCGATCCGTCGATCCTGAAATATCTCCGCTCCACCATTGGCGATATGACGCCCCTAAGGGTCACAGTCTGCAACCTTGCCAACACGGCTTCATGCTCATCCGGATGAACCCGGTCGAGAATAGGTTTGCCAGCCAAGGCTTGCAGAGACGTTGCGCCAAACATCTTGATGGCTGCCGGATTGGCATAAATTATCATTCCGTCCCTGTGAACAACGACCGGCTGGGGCGACTGCTCAACCACGGTTTTGTAACGTTCCTCACTCTGCAGCAAGGCATCCTGCAGGCGACGCATTTCGGCGTCGGAGTTATATTTTTCTGTCGCCGCGGAGAGAGAAAGGCGGAGCATGCTCTCATCCCACGGTTTGGTGAGAAAACGGTAAACCTGACCCACGTTCACGGCCCGCATGGACGCTTCCAGCGTGGCCTGGCCAGTGAGCAGAATCCGTATGGTATGGGGGAAACGTTTTTGCACCTCCACCAGCAGCTCCGAACCCCGCATCCCTTCCATCATTTCATCGGAGACGATGACCTTTATTTTTGTGGTCTCCATGATTTTCAGAGCCTCGGCGGCGCTACCGGCGGTCAACAATTGATACGGAGAATTTCGCAGGGTGCGGGTCAATGCAGAGATAACATGGGGCTCATCATCCACCAGCAGGATGGTATCGTTCTCCTGCTGCAAAAGTTCTTGAGGCTGCTTACGCGCTTGCGTCTCCTGCCGAAGCTGTTTTGTCCGTTCCTCCACCGCCTGTTCCAGCAGGTTCTGGGCCTCTTTCTGTTTGCGCTCGGTGATGTCGCTTATCACGACGCGGATTACACGTTCGCCTGCCTGCCGTGAGTCAGTCGAAGGCTCCTGCGTGACGGTCGCCTCCAGATGCGCCCAGAATGCCGGGCCGTCCTTCTTTACCATCCGCAGTTCG
>CAIUXU010000421.1 GCA_903903205.1 uncultured Syntrophobacterales bacterium | reverse complement strand
TGTCCATGGGGTGGGCGGCATCTGGGGGACGCTGGCCACGGGACTCTTCGCTGAAAAGGCGGTCAACGCCGCTGGCGCCGACGGCCTGTTCTTCGGAAATCCCAAGCTGTTTGTCATCCAGTTTCTGCTGATCGTCATCGTGCCGCTCTTCGCCGCCGGAATGACCTGGATCATCTTCAAGGCCGTGGACGCCCTTGTCGGGATGCGGGTGGAGAAGCACGACGAGATTCTCGGCCTCGACCTGACGCAACAAAGCGAGTCGGCCTACACCGTTATCGAATAAATTTAGAACAGGAGGAGAGGACCATGAAATACATCGTTGCGATTATTCAGCCGCATAAGCTGGAAGAGGTCAAACAAGCGCTCGAAGCGGTGGATGTGAACCTGATGACCGTTACCAATGTGCTCGGGCAGGGACGGCAGAAGGGATTCACGGAGATCTACCGCGGGGCAAGAGAGGTCGGCGGCCTTCTCCGGAAGGTCCGGCTTGACATCGCCGTCAACGAGGAGTTCGTCGAGCCGACGATCGCTGCCATCAACAAGGGGGCGAGAACCGGCGACGGAAAGGTGGGAGACGGAAAGATCTTTGTGCTGGATCTCGCCGACTGCATCCGGATCAGCTCCGGCGAACGGGGTGGAAAAGCGATCGGCTGACCGTTTTTCTCACCCGAGAGTAGTTGACCTCCCTGGGTTGCCGCGATATACTCCCTCCTCACTCCCGAGACAGTAACGGGAGAAGGAAGGCGGGAAAGATCCCGGACCCATTCGCGAAAACGTGACTTGCACACCAAGGGGAGGTAAAAAATGAAAACATTTTTAGGACTTGCACTGTTTGCGACGATGGCGTCGTCACCGGCCCCGGCCCTGGCCGCAGGAACGCTCGAGAAAGACATTCTGTCGACCTCGGCCGGGGATCTGCGGGTCACCTTCATCGGCCATGCCTCGCTGATGTTTGAGTTTGGCGGGAAGGTCATTTACAATGATCCGGTTGGCCAGTTTGGCGATTACGGGAAGCTGCCGAAGGCCGACGTGATCCTGGTCGCCCACGAGCACGGGGATCATTTCGATCCGAAGACCATCGCCCTGATCAGCACGGAGAAGACGAAACTGGTGGTGACCCCGATCTGCGCCGCCAAGGGAGCGCGCGGGATCGTCCTGAAAAACGGGGAAGAGACGACCGTTGACGGCATCCGGATCGAGGCGACGCCTGCCTACAACATCGTTCACATGCGTTCCCCCGGCATGCCCTTCCACCCCAGGGGGGATGGCAACGGCTACATCCTGACCTTCGGCGACAAACGGGTCTATGTAGCCGGGGACACGGAAAACATTCCGGAAATGAAGGCGCTCGGACGGATCGACATCGCCTTTCTGCCGATGAACCTCCCCTACACCATGTCGCCGGAGATGACGGCCGACGCCGCCCGGATGGTGCGATCTGCAATCCTCTACCCTTACCACACCACAGACACAGACACATCGAAACTCCACCCCCTGCTGAAAGATGAAAAAGGGATTGAGGTGCGCATCCGGCAGATGAAATAGGGGAACCAAGCTTGATGCTCTCGTCAAAAGTCAAACATACCCAAAAGTCGTCATTCCGGTGAAAACCGGAATCCAGGAATTTCAGCATTTTACAAAAACACTGGACACCGGTTTTCACCGGTGTGACGACTTTTGACGAGGCCGTCAAGCTTCGGCCTTCTGGCTGCTTTGACGCTGCTGGGGCTGGTTCAATCTTGCAGATTGAACCAAAACGTTAACAATTGGTTCAGGCTGCAAGCCTTTACCGGTAAAATGGAAAAAGCACCGCTCAGCCCTAAATAAAATTAGCTTTATCCACGAGATTGAAGTAGAAGCAAACCCGTAAATGATCAGATCCGCGACAGATCAAGATTCACCCGATGTTTCATCATTTCTGGATTGTTTTCGGGGTGGGTAAATGTTTCAGGGAATTTGCGAGAGACCCGGTTGCCTGACAGGCCACCACCAGACAGCGGACGAAGTTTACCCCCCCCATCTAACTTACTGTTATTACAGGGGAATTACCTTATTTTCTGCCTACACCCGTCCATACGCTGCCCGGGCGCGGCCTGAGGCGTGGCTTTGTGCTGGAATGACCAGCGTTCCGAAATGGCAAAACCAAAACCATGACTGAGAGAAGGCGAAGACCATGACTGAAAAAGAGACCCATCCAACCAAGGCAGCAGAAGATTTGCGTCGTGAGGCGGAAAAGATCGCCCGGGAAAACGCCGATCGGTCGCCGGAAGATCTGCAGGCGATGTCGCACGAAGAAATCCGGCATGCGCTCCACGA
>CAIUXU010000420.1 GCA_903903205.1 uncultured Syntrophobacterales bacterium | reverse complement strand
CCGGGAAGCGCCAGGGAATATCACACCGGGAGCTGGCGGGCCAAGCGCCCGATCTGGGATAATGAAAAATGCATCAAGTGCGGCGTCTGCTACATCTACTGCCCCGAAGGGTGCGTGACCGAGAATGCGGACGGTTTTTTTGACGCGAACCTGGACTACTGCAAGGGCTGCGGAATTTGCGCCCATGAGTGCTGGCCAAAGGCGATCGTCATGGTCAACGAGGAGGATTGAGGATGGGCAAGCGAGTAGGAATGGAAGTAGCGATTGCGTCCGCTGAGGCGGCCGCTCTCTGCAGGTTTGATGTTGCGGCCGTATATCCCATCACGCCTCAGTCTCATGTGGCCGAGCACCTCTCGGACATCGTCGCTGATGGACGGGTGGACGCCTCCTTCATCACCGTGGAGTCCGAGCACTCCGCCCTGAGCGCCGCGATCGGCTCCGAGGCGACCGGCGCCCGCACCGTGACCGCGACAAGCTCCCAGGGGCTCCTGTTTATGAGCGAGATTCTGCCGATCGCATCGGCGATGCGGCTCCCGATTGTAATGCTTATCGCCAACCGCGCCGTATCGGGTCCGATCAACATCTGGAACGACCACAGCGATATCATGCCGATGCGCGACACGGGCTGGATCTCCTTCTTTGCGGAAAACGGCCAGGAGGTCGTCGACATGACGATCCATGCTTTCAAGGTCGGCGAACACCGCGACGTGATGCTCCCCGTCAACGTAAATATGGACGGTTTCCAGCTCACCCACATGGTCGAGCCAATCATCATGCCCGAGCAGGAAGAGGTGGACCGTTTCCTTCCCCCGTATATCCCTTACGCCACCCTCCACCCCGACCGGATCGTCTCGATGGGCACCCTCGGCATGCCAGAGATCTTCGCCGAGGCGCAGAAGTCCAAGAACGTCGCGATCGTCAACTCGATCAAGGTGATCAAAGAGGTCTGGAAAGAGTGGGAAGCGCAGTTTGGCCGAAAGTATGAGCCGGTCCAGTCCTACCGGACCGAAGACGCCGATATCGCCCTCGTGACGATGGGGTCGATGGGCGAGACGGCGGAGATCGCCGTGGACGAGCTCCGCAAGCAGGGCGTGAAGGCCGGTTTGCTGAAAATCAAACTCTGGCGGCCCTTCCCGTTCGACGACTTCAAAGCCGCGATCAAGGGAATCAAGGTTCTCGCCGTGACAGACCGCGCCGTCTCCTTTGGCGGCCCCGGCGGCCCCGTCTTCTCGGAGATCCGCTCCGCGCTCTACGAAGAGGCGGTTCGCCCCGCAATCGTGAACTACATCATCGGTCTCGGCGGCAGGGACGTTCAGGTGGAAGATTTCATCGCAATGGTAAAGAAGGCGTCCGGCGGCAAACTTTCGGAACCTTATGAATTTTACGGAGTGAGGGGATAATGAATACGGCTATGAAAAACCCTAAAAATGTTATCGAAAACTTCGATCTCTACGCGCCGAAACTGGTTAGCAAGGAGGAGTTCTTCAGCCCCGGCCACCGCGCCTGTCAGGGATGCGGCGAGGCGCTTGCGATCCGCCTGATGTGTAAGGCGCTCGGAAAGGATACGGTCATCACCAACGCGACCGGCTGCATGGAGGTAATCTCCAGCCTCTATCCGACGACGGCCTGGAACCTGCCCTGGATCCACGTCGCGTTTCCGAACTCCGCGGCGGTGGGGTCGGGGGTCGAGGCAGGCCTGAAGGCGCTTCGGCGCAAGGGAAAGATCGCGGACCGGCGCGTGAAATCGGTTGCGATCGGCGGCGACGGCGGGACGATGGACATCGGCTTTCAGGCGCTCTCCGGCGCAATGGAGCGCTGCCACGACATGCTCTACGTCTGCTTCGACAACGAGGCCTACATGAACACGGGCATCCAGCGGTCGAGCGGCACCCCGTTCCTCGCTTCAACGACGACGGCCCCCGCCGGCAAAAAGATCCCCGGAAACCAGGTGTGGAAGAAGAACCTGCCCGAGATCATGGTCGCCCACAACGTCGCCTACGTGGCGACGGCCACCCCGAGCTACCCGATCGATTTCATGAACAAGGTAAAAAAGGCGCGGCAGATCAAGGGACCCGCCTACATCCACTGTTTCGTGGCCTGTCCTACAGGGTGGCGCTCCACTTCTGAGACCTGCATTCAGCTCGGCCGCCTCGCCAACGAAACGGGGATCTTCCCGCTTTACGAAGTGGAGGACGGCAAGTACCGCCTCACCGTCGAGGTTCCCGAAAAAAGGCGTCCGGTCCAGGATTACCTCAAAGGGCAGGGGCGCTTCCGCCACCTGACGCCGGACCAGATCCAGGTGATCCAGGAGCGGATCGACATCGAGTGGGAGACCCTGATGATCAAGATCGAGCACTCCAGATCGAAGGAATCACTCAGGGCCCGGCGGAGCCGGTAACTTGGCGACCATACATTTGAAGACGAGGTAAAAAGAGAATGGAAGAGAAGGTTAAAGAGATCGTTTTGCGATACAGCGGGGACAAGAGTTACCTGGTTCCCATCCTCCAGGACGTCCAGAAGGAGTTTAACTACCTTCCAAAGGATGCCCTGTTTTCAGTGAGCGCCCACTTGAGCGTGCCGATCAGCCGCGTTTACGAGGTGGTGACGTTCTACAAGGCGTTCAGCCTGAAGCCCAAGGGGCGCATCCAGCTCAGCCTCTGCATGGGGACGGCGTGCCACGTACGCGGCGCCGAGTTGATCGCGCGCAACGTCGAGAGCATCCTCGGCATCAAGGAGGGCGACACCACGGCCGATCTTGAATACTCCTTTGAGACGGTCGGCTGTCTCGGAGCATGCGCCCTGGGACCGGTCCTCGTGGTGAACGGGGAGTACCACGGCCACATGAACATTGCCAAATCGACAAAGATTCTCAAGAAACTGGGGAAGAAGGGTGCGACTGATGAGCAAGATTAAATCCTTCGCTGAATTGAAAAGCGTACAGGAGAGGCTTCAGGCGGGCCGCGACCCGAAGAAGCCCTGCATCACGATATGCGTCGGGACCGGTTGCCTGGCCTATGGAACCCAGAAACTGGTGGACAACTTCCGCGAGGAGCTGGCCAAGCGCAATCTCGCCGGGAAGATTGACTTCCGGACAAGCGGCTGTCACGGCTTCTGCGAACGGGGGCCGATGGTCGTCATCTCCCCGGAGAAGATCTTCTACCAGCGCGTCGGACTCGACGACGCAGGCGAGATCATCGACAAGACCGTTCTCAAGGGAGAGATCATCGACCGGCTGCTCTACGTCGATCCGCAAACCGGCGAGAAGTTTGTCCACGAGGACGACGTCCCGTTCTACAAGAAACAGACAAGGCTTGTCTTCGGCCAGAACAGCAAAGTCGATCCGGAGAGCATGGACGACTACCTGGCGATCGGCGGCTACAGCGCACTCGGAAAGGCGCTGACCGGCATGAAGCCGGAAGAGGTCATCCAGGAGGTGATCAAGGCAAACCTCCGGGGACGCGGAGGAGGAGGATTCCCCGCCGGCTGGAAGTGGGATTCGACAAGGAAGGCCAAGGGAGATCCCAAGTACATCGTCTGCAACGCCGACGAAGGCGATCCCGGCGCGTACATGGACCGCAGCCTTCTGGAAGGCAATCCCCACCTGGTGCTCGAAGGGATGGTCATCGGCGCCTACGCGATCGGCTCCAGCCAGGGCTACATCTACGTTAGAAACGAATATCCGCTCGCAGTCAAAAACGTGACGAT
>CAIUXU010000419.1 GCA_903903205.1 uncultured Syntrophobacterales bacterium | reverse complement strand
TGGATCAGGCGCGTGTCGCGGATCATCTTTTCGATCGGGAAGACGGGGGTGTAGCCGATCCCGCCGACGATCTGCATCGCGAGAGTGCAGACGTTCCAGGCGGCATCTGTGGCAAATTTCTTGGCCTCACTGACGATCCGCCGCGCGGTCGGGAGCCCCGCATCGACACACTTTCCCGCGGCTTGGGTCAGCGCCCGGGCGGCGTCCAACTGGGTGATCGCGTCGGCCACCTTGAAGCTCACCCCCTCGAAGTTCCTGATCTTCTGACCGAAGGCCTTCCGCCGGTCGGAGTAGCGGACGGCCACCTCCAGCGCGGCGCGGGCCATCCCGAGCGAGCCGCCGGCCGAGGTGAGGCGCTCCGGAATCATCATCGTGTTGAAAATTTCCGCCCCCTCGTTGAGGCCGCCGATGAGGTTTTCCGCCGGCACCCTCACATCCTTGAAGATCAGCCTTCCGGTCCCGCCGCCCCGCGTTCCCAGCAGCTTGTAAAGGTATTTCACCTCGACGCCGGGCCGCTCCTTCTCAATCAGGAGCAGGCTGATCCGCTCGTGGGGCTTGCCCGCCGGGTCGGTGTTGCAGTAAACGATGAAGAAGTCCGCCCCGTCGGCGGCAACGACGAACCGCTTCTGCCCCTTCACCGTAAACCAGCCATCCTTCAGCTCGGCGCGGGTGGTTGCGCCGAAGAAATCCGACCCGCCGCGCGGCTCCGTCAGCGCTTCGGCGGAGATCAGATCCCCCTTGAGCAGCGGCTTCAGGAACTTCTCCTTCTGCTCCTCCGTCCCAAAGGAGTGGAGGGCCTGGCCTACGATGGAAGGCATCGAGAAGGCACAGCCGAGGGCCGTCCCGAGGACGCCCACCTCCTCCAGCGCGGCGATCTCGGCGCTCCAGCGCAATCCGCGGCCACCGTATTTTTTGTCGAAGCGCAGGCCAAGCAGGTTATGCTCCCCCAGGGCCTTGACGAATTCGCGGGGATAGGTGATCTCGTCCCGGTCCATCTTCCGGATCAGGTCCGAAGAGACCTCCCGTTTGACAAACTCCCGGACCTCAGCCTTCAGGGCGATCTCTTCCGGGGTTAGCAAAATGTCTTGCAGCATATGCATTCCCTCCTGTTGAAGTGATGTTTGTTGTTCCGATTCAGACGATAACTGGGAGTTTTGCCAGGAGCGCTTTCATCGCCCCGATCGTTGCCAGATAGTCGCCGCTGCCGAAGACGGCGGAACCCGCGACGAGGATGTCGGCCCCGGCGTCGGCGATCTCGCGGAGGTTCTTCAGGGTGACACCGCCGTCCACCTCCATAAGTGCATTCGGGGCGCGGGTCCGGATCATCTCCTTCGCCTGCCTGATCCTGGGAAGGGAGCCCTCGATGAACTTCTGCCCCCCGAAGCCGGGGTTCACCGTCATGATGAGCAGGAGGTCGATATCGGGCAGGATTGGTTCGATCTGGACGAGTGGTGTTGCCGGGTTGAGGGAGACACCGGCCTTGAGGCCCTTTTCGCGGATCATCGCGATCGTCCGGTGAAGATGGACCGTCGCCTCCACATGGACGGTGATCCAGTCGGCCCCCGCCTTGGCGAAGTCGTCGATGTACCGCTCGGGGTTTTCGATCATCAGGTGGACGTCGAAGGGAAGGCGGGTCGTTTTCCGGATCGAGGCAATGAGCCCCGGGCCGATCGTGATATTGGGGACGAAATGGCCGTCCATAACGTCGATATGGATCCAGTCTGCCCCCGCCGCCTCGACGGCTGCGATCTCGTCGCCGAGGCGACTGAAATCTGCCGACAGAATGGATGGTGCTATCATTTTCATGGTTGACCCTGCCATAGTTGGTGGGAGTTTCATACACCATCGTCAGCGCCGTGTCAACGTTCCGATCGGCCTTTTGCTTGCGGCCTGCCAGCGCGTATGGTACGAAGAAAGCGGGTAAATTCGAAGGAGTGTGGTGATGATGGCAGACAGCAAGGAGATTCGGGAACATGTCGAGAGGCTGCGTACGCTCTCTTTCAGGATCGGGACATACCGGCCGCCAAGCGAAGGGGGCAGCGCCTCCCTGCTTTTGAGGGTAACTGAAAATTGTCCGTGGAACCGGTGCACCTTCTGCGAAATGTACAAGGGAGATCGCTTCGTCTATCGACCTGTGGAGGAGATCAAGGCCGATATCGACCGGGTTGCGGCGATCCGCGATGAAATCACGGCGGCTTCATGGAAGCTGGGGATGGGCGGAAAGATCATCCGCGACGTCGGGGCCGCCCTGCTCGCGGAAGGCCGTGATCTTGGGATAAATTCCGCCTTCATCACGGTTTTCAACTGGCTCGCTTCCGGCGGGAAAACAGCCTTTCTACAGGATGCGGACAGCATCATCATGCGGTCTCCCGAGCTTGCAGACGCGCTGCAACACCTCCGGAAAACCCTGCCCTCCCTGACCCGCGTAACCACCTATGCCCG
>CAIUXU010000418.1 GCA_903903205.1 uncultured Syntrophobacterales bacterium | reverse complement strand
TCCGAGAGTTTTTTAAGTCATTCACTGATCATAGCGGAATAACATTGCACATCGACCTCAGCTATGGTACGAACAACCACCACATGGCCGAGGCGATATTCAAGGCGTTTGCCCGTGCGTTGCGCAAGGCGGCTGAGGCTGATATACGGATTGATGGTGTTCTGTCCACCAAGGGTTTGCTGGAGGGCTGAAGGTTAATAAAACTTGGAGCTGATGCTGCGGTGTTGCCCCGACAAGGAAGCTGCCTCCGCCAGAAGAGACAGGAGGATTGAAGCCATCGAAAGATCGTATCGTATCCGAGGGGTTGTCTGCAGCTTCCTGATCCTCTGCTTCATTCAGTCGATCCTCGGCTGCCACCAGCTCCGGGATGAGGGCAGTCCTGCCCCGGAGGGGAAGATTATCTTCGACCGGATCGCCGTCGTTCCATTTCAGCAGATCATTCCTGAAGACCTTGACCGGGGTGTTGTGCGCTGCCCCCTCTGCGGGACGATTTTCAACGCAGCGAAAGCCGCCGGGAGTCCTGAAACGGTTATTGAGGAGCGCCTCCTGGAATGCCTGAAAGAAAGCAACCCGAAATTGAGTATCATTGCCGGAGAGCGTGTTGCCGGGGTCTACCGGCGGATTTCCACGGCGTCCCTCAAGGATCCGCTCCGGCAAGTCCTGCGCGATGTCGGGAACGAGCTGGGAGCTGAGGGGGTTGTGGTTGGGTATCTCTACCGTTTCCGGGAGAGAAAAGGAGAGTCATTTAGCGTAGAACAGCCGGCTTCTGTTGCCTTCGAGATCCATCTGATCCGGGTTGAGGATGGGGCGCTTGTCTGGCGGGGTGCTTTCGACCGGACACAGGGAGCTCTGATGGAGAATCTCCTGCAGGTTGCCTCTTTTTTTCGGGAGAAAGGGAGATGGGTCACGGCGCAAGAGTTGGCGGCAGAGGGGATGAAAGAGGTCTTGAAGAGCTTTCCCGGTCTGCCGTAGCGTCTGTTCCGGAATCGTGGAACGTCGGGACCGTGTGATCTCCAACATCACGAAATTAATCTGTTATAAGGAGGATCTCCGGATGATTGTCATTCCCGCCATCGATCTGAAGGATGGCTGTTGTGTGCGTCTGGTGCAGGGGGATTTCCGGCGGTCGACGGTTTATGCGGACGACCCGGTTGTCATGGCCTCTATTTGGAAGCAACGCGGCGCCGAACGTCTGCATCTGGTCGATCTGGACGGTTCGTTGGCCGGCGCACCCTGTCATGAGGCGGTGATCCGGAAGATTGTGGCGGAGACGGGGCTGCCGGTCCAGGTGGGGGGCGGTATCCGGACCATGAAGACAGTGGAAAACTATCTCCAAAGTGGGGTGCGGTGGGTGATTCTCGGCACGGCCGCCCTCAGCGATCCGGCGTTTGTTCGGGAGGTGTGCCGTGCGTTTCCGGGGCAGGTGATCTTGGGGATCGATGCGGTTGGCGGGCGTGTCGCTGTTCGGGGATGGACGGAAAAGACAGAAGAGACCGCGGCGGCGCTGGCGCTCCGGTTTGTCGACGACCGGCCCGCAGCCCTGGTCTATACGGATATTGTTCGGGACGGCATGGAAACAGGCGTTAATGCCGAGGCGACAGGGGAACTGGCCAAAATGGTCGGGATTCCGGTGATCGCCTCCGGCGGCGTCTCCGGAATACAGGATATCGAGAAGCTCCTGCCCCTGGAAAAACAGGGTGTTATCGGAGTGATTGCGGGGAAGGCCCTCTATACTGGCGCCCTTTCTCTTGCCGAGGCGATCGCGTGCGCCAAAGGGGCAGGGTGTGACGGGTAAGGAGGCGGAAAGAATGGATGATTGTATTTTCTGCAAGATTGTGGCGGGAATGATTCCCTGCCGGAAGGTGTACGAGGATGAGCGGGTTCTGGCCTTCGAGGATATCCAGCCCATGGCCCCAGTCCACATCATCCTCATTCCCAAAAGGCATATTGCCACGCTGATGGATGCGGATGCGGAAGGGATGGCAGATCTCCAGGCCATGATGGTTGCGGCCCGGGCGGTTGCCAAGCTGAAAGCGATCGACGCAAGGGGTTTCCGTTTGGTGATCAACTGCAATGAGGAGGGGGGACAGGTGGTTTTTCATCTCCACATGCACCTGTTGGGCGGCCAAAAACTCCGCTGCGGTCTGGCTTGAAAAGGGCGGAATGGGGGACGTGACGTTTGAAGGGTTCGATTCCCGAGGATAAGATTGAAGAGGTCCGGAGAAGGACCGATATCGTTTCGCTGATCGGGGAGTATGTGACCCTGAAGAAAGCGGGCAAGAATTATCTCGGGCTCTGTCCTTTCCACCGCGAGAAGACCCCGTCGTTTACGGTAAACCCCGATAAGCAGATGTTCTACTGCTTTGGCTGCAGCGAGGGGGGGAACGGCGTCTCTTTTCTGATGAAGCTGAACAATCTGACCTTTCCGGAAGCGGTCCGCCAGTTGGCGGGTAAGGTCGGGGTTGTCATTCCTGACCGCCCTCTGAGTCGTGAGGAACACGAACGCAGCACCTTGGGAGAACAGATTCGCCGGGTCAATGGACTTGCCGCGGACTATTTTGCGAAGGTGCTTCAGTCCTCGGCCGGAGAGGAGGGGAGGGCATATCTCCGGAACAGAGGAATCGGAGCGGAGGCGATCAGCACGTTTCGAATCGGCTTTGTCCCGGAGGGATGGCGAAACCTCAGCGACTATCTCGATAAGAAAGGGATACCGCCAAAGCTCATCGAGCAAGCGGGTCTTGCGGTTCCGCGGGCCGGAGAAGGGAGCAGAGGTCATTATGATCGGTTTCGCGGAAGGCTGATGATCCCCATCGAGGACGTCGACGGGCATGTCATAGCCTTTGGCGGGCGGGTCATCGGCGTGGGCGAACCAAAATACATGAATTCCCCCGAGTCGCCGGTTTACACGAAGGGAAACAACCTCTACGGGCTTTCCCGGACACGGGAGGCGGTCCGCCAGGTCGGTTTTTCACTGCTCGTCGAAGGCTATTTCGACCTGATCGCCCTTTGGAGCGCAGGCATTCAAAATGTCGTGGCCACGCTTGGGACCGCCCTGACTCGGGCCCAGGTCGATTTGCTCCGGCGTTACGCACCACGAGTCGCGGCTGTATTCGATCCGGACGAGGCGGGTCGGAAGGCGCTTGCGAGAAGCCTGGAGCTTTTTCTGGCGGGGAATGTCCATGCCAAGGC
>CAIUXU010000417.1 GCA_903903205.1 uncultured Syntrophobacterales bacterium | reverse complement strand
CGGTTTGGCCGGGACGCCGGTTTTCGGATCGACCCTGACGAAGACGATTCCTTCCGGTACGGGGAAGGTCTCGATCGGGGTCCCTTCAAGGGCCTTCTCCGCAAAATAGAGCCAGATCGGCGCGGCTGCACGGCCGCCGACCTCGAGCTTGCCCATGGACCGCTCCTGATCGAAGCCAACCCAGACGCCGGCAACCAGCGATGGCGTGAATCCCATGAACCAGGCGTCCCGCGTATCATCCGTTGTCCCGGTCTTGCCGGCGACCGGCCGACCAAGTTTCTTCACCCGCTGCCCCGTTCCGCTTTCGACAACGTCCTGCATGACGTAACTCGACATGAAGGCGATCCGCGGATCGATGACCTGCTCCGACTTGGGCTGCGCCTCTTCAAAGACATGCCCCGTCCGGTCGACGATTTTTTTGATAAAAAAGGGCTCCACCCGCTTCCCCGCGTTGGCCAGCACGCCGTAAGCCCGGACCAGTTCCTGAAGGGTGACCCCGGAGGTACCTAGGGCCATCGAGAGGGTTCGGTAGAGGGGCGAGGTGATCCCCATGTTGGCCGCGTAAGAGGCGGCGTAATCGACGCCGATCTCCTCCAGAATCTTGATCGTGATGATGTTCCGGGAGTGGATCAGTGCATTGTGCAGCGTTGTCGGACCGTGAAACTTCTGGTCGAAATTCTGCGGCTTCCAGACCCCGTCCGGCTGCTGGGGATCCGGATAGACGATGGGGGCGTCCACGATCACCGTCGCGGGGGTCATCCCCTTGTCAAAAGCCGCCGTGTAGATCAGCGGTTTGAAGGCCGAGCCGGGCTGTCGCCGGGATTGGGTAGCGCGGTTGAATTCACTCCGCTGGAAATTGCGCCCACCGACCATCGCCCGGATGGCGCCGGTTTTCGAGTCCATCGCGAAAAGGGCTCCCTGCACTTGTCCCTTATCATAATTCTCCCGCTCCTCCATCTCCTTGAGGCCCTGTTCTACCGCATCCCTCGCCGCCTTCTGCATCTGGATGTTCAGGGTTGTGTAAACCTCGAGGCCCTCCTTGTAGAGGATGTCGCTGCCGTATTTCTCCTGGATGTAGCGGCGGATGTTTTCAATGAAGTAGGCGGCGACTTTGTCCTTCGGCTTGATCGAACGGAGCTTGATCACGGTGGAGATCGCCCGGTCCTTTTCGGGCTGGGTGAGGTAGCCGTCTTCCAGCATCCGGTTGAGAACATAAGCCTGCCGCTGGTAGGCCCGCTCCGGATGGAGGTAGGGGGAGTAGCTGCTGGGCGCCTTGGGAAGTCCCGCAAGCATGGCCGCTTCCGGCACTGTCATGTCTCGGGCGCTTGTCCCGAAATACCCCTGGGCGGCGGCCTCGACGCCGTAGGTCCCGTGGCCGAGGTAGATGTGGTTCAGGTAGAGGGTGATGATCTCTTCCTTGGTCAGATAGCGGTCGATCTTGTAGGCCAGGAGAGCCTCCCGGATCTTCCGCATGTAGCTCTTCTCCGGGGAGAGGTAGAGAGCCTTGGCAACCTGCTGGGTGATTGTGCTGCCCCCCTGGACGATCCGGCCCGCCTCGAGATTCTTGAAAAATGCCCGGGACATGCTCTGCATGTCGAACCCGCTGTGCTGGAAGAAGCGGGCGTCTTCCGCGGCGATGAATGCCTGGATCACGATCTTCGGGATCTCTTCGTACTTGATCACCTTCCGGTCTTCGAGGAAGAACTCGTCGATCAGTTCGTTGTTGTCCGCATAAACCCGTGTCGTAATGCTGGGCCGATAATCTTTCAGCGCGGCGATGCTGGGGAGCTCCTTCAGCAGCACATAATAGACCATGCTGCTCCCCGCCAGGGCGACGGTCACGAAAAGCATGAGAAACACGACGATGATAATGCCCAGCCAGGAGCGCCGGGAGGACGATCTCTTTTTTCGCGGAGCAGCACGCTTGGTGGTGGTCATGGGTTTTTGTCTTCCGTCTCTGCGGTGGTACCTTCACTTTCTTCCGATGCAGGCTTGTTCTTACGGGCAAATTTTGCCACAACAATACTCACTTCGTAAAGAATCATCAGCGGGATTGCCATCAGGACCTGGCTGAGGGCGTCGGGAGAGGGGGTCAGGATGGCGGCAGCAACGAAGATGATCAAAATAGCATAACGCCTGTGTTTTGCTAGCATTTTCGCATTTACAATGCCGATCTTGGCCAGGAAGAACATGAAGACCGGCATCTCGAAACAGAGGCCGAAGGCGAGCAGGAATTTGAGCGTCAGGTCGAGGTACTCCCTGAAGGAGATCATCGGTTTCAGAAAATCCGTGGAAAAACTCACGAAAAAGCTGAAGGCCGGCGGCAGCGCGACGAAATAGCCGAACATGACACCGCCGAGGAAAAGAATCGTGGAAAAGAAGATAAACGGAAAGACATATCTCTTTTCGCTTTTGTACAACCCGGGCGAGACGAACCGCCAGACCTCGAAGAGTGTATAAGGCGCCGTCAGAAACAGGGCGGCGAAGAAGGCGATTTTCATGTGGATGAAGAACGCCTCCGGAAGCCCGGTGAAAATCATCGAACTCTGGGCCGGCATTGCCTCAACGAGGGGCTTGGTGATCAGCCGGAAGGACCAGTCCTTGAACGTGTAGCAGGCGCCGAAACCCACGCCAACGACAATGAGGATGCGGATCAGCCGCTTCTTCAGCTCTTCAAGATGCGACGTCAACGGCATCCTTTCTTCTTTTGGTGTTTCTTTTTTGGGTGTTTCTTCTTTCATAGGCGATGGGACTGTGCGGCTCCGGTGAGAAGGCATTGTGGGGGACGATTTCGCATCGTCTCCCCAAATACTCTAGGATTGGGGTTTAGGATCGGGGAGTTTCGGGGCGTCACCTCCTGGTACGACAGGTGCGACGGGAGAAACAGGGGCCTTTTTCTCTTCCACTGTGCCGCGGAGGAGGGAATCCTTGATTCCGTCCATATCTTTCTTCAAGTCATCCGTCTTGAGCGTCTCCTTGATTGTTTCTGTGGCGCTGTCCGTCGCCTTGCGGAATTCGGAGAGGCCCTTTCCCAGCGCCTTTGCGATGTCGGGCAGCTTCTTGGGGCCCACCACGAGCAGGGCAACGACCGCGATAACCATCAACTCCGGCATACCGATACCAAACATGATCCCACCTTTTCCTTTTCCGGACCGCAAGGCCTTTTGCAGCGCATGTTTCAAATCTGCCCTTGCAACCCTCATCGCTGGAAAATCCCGGCAATACCGGCGGATTTTCCGTGCAGCCGTTCCGGACCGAGGGTTATAACCGCAGTCGGAAATGTTTGTCAATGTTTTTTCCAAAAGCAGGGCGGCCGCAAAATCTTTTGCCATGCCAAGGTTTTTGTGTTAGCTATCCGGCTCTCCGAGGCGATGCGTTTATCCGCAAGGGAAGGTGGCCGATGTCAAAGAACACAGGGATTGTTGAGGACTTGCGGTATATCCGGCATGGCGCCGGACTGACCCATCCCGAAGCGCCTCAGCGGCTTGTCGCAATCTATGATATGCTCGACAATCCCGATATGTCGTGGAAATTCAACAGGATCGATGCGAGGCACGCCACCCGTGAGGAGCTGGAACGGGTTCACAAGCCCTCCTTCATCGATTCCATCGCCCAAACGGCGGGAAAATCGATGACGATGATTGATACCGATACGGTGGCCACCGCCGAGACCTACGATACGGCGAGGCTGGCGGCGGGCGGATTCATGAATGCGATCGACAGCGTCGTTTCCGGGGAGTCGAAGAATGCCTTTGCGCTGGTCCGGCCGCCGGGACACCATGCCCAGGCGGAAACCGCAACGGGATTCTGCTTCTTTAACAACATCGCCGTCGGCGCCCGTCATGCGCTGGCCCGCTGGGGGCTGGAGCGGATCCTGATTGTGGACTGGGACGTCCACCACGGCAATGGCACGCAGTATGCTTTTTACGAGGAGAACCAGGTTCTCTACTTTTCGACGCATCAGTACCCGGCTTACCCCGGGACGGGCGGCGCGGCGGAGATGGGTAAGGGGGAGGGACGCGGCTATACGCTCAATGTCCCCCTGCGGCTCGGGGCGAACGATGCCCTCTATGTCCGCGTGTTCCGGGAGCTCCTCAGTCCGGTTGTCCGGAGCTTCCGGCCAGAGCTCATCCTGGTCTCTGCCGGATTTGATTCTTATATCGGCGACCCCTTGGGGGAGATGAAGGTGACACCGGAGGGCTTCGCCTGCATGACCCGCATCCTGCTCGACCTGGCGGATGAATGGTGCGGTGGCCGTCTGGTGATGGTCCTCGAAGGGGGTTATAACATTCAGGGATTAAAGAAATGTGTCCGGGCGGTTCTGCTGGAAATGGTTGGGGAGACCCGGGTGACAGAGGAGACGCTGAACCGGCTGGTCGGCGAAACAGGAGAGCTTGCAGACCAGGTGATCGGGCAGGCGCGGGAGCGGTGGGCGTTTTACTGGAAATAGGAGGATT
>CAIUXU010000416.1 GCA_903903205.1 uncultured Syntrophobacterales bacterium | reverse complement strand
GCCAGAGCATGATGGTCTGCTCTGCTATCATGATCCTGTCGATCACGGGCAGGTTTGCGATCTGGGGTCGGAGGATTATCCCGACCATCGACAGTGGGCCAGGCGTGAGGCTCTTGCCGAAGATGTGCGGCTCTTCTATGTGGCCCTGACGCGCGCCAGGAATCGTTGCACGTTCGTCTGGGGCAGGATCAATGACGTGGGTGGATCGGCGCCGGCCTACCTGCTGCACGGCGCTGGTGATGCGAAAGATCCTGTTTCTGCAACGGAAAATAGATATAAAGAACTCACTGGACGGCAAATCCATGACGATCTGGAAAAGATCGCCGAAAAAGCGAATGGTGCGCTGGAACTTCTGGAGATGCCGTCCAATTCTGATGTGCAAATGGGCGGAAAAAGGGGGGACACTTCCCTATTTTCCGCCGCGGAAAATAGGGAAGTGTCCCCCCTTTTTCCTGTGCCGCAGTGCAGGGAATTTAGCGGCGCCATTGATCGTTCCTGGCGTGTCTCCAGTTTCTCTCATCTCACCTTTGGCAGCGGGTGGAACAGCGAACTGCCCGACCGGGACAGCGACAGGGAAATAAGGGGAGATGTTGCCGCATCGTCTGCCGATGGGGACACGATGCAGCACCATCTCCCCATGCTTTTTGCGGACGCGGACGTGATAGATCCGGTCTTCACTTTTCCGAAGGGAAGTCGATCAGGCACGCTGCTCCATGAGATCCTCGAAAAGGTTGACTTCACGAAAGCAGAAGAAGTGCGGCCGGCGGAGATGATCGCGGCCAAGCTGCGAGAAAACGGCTTCGATCCGCAATGGCAAGGGACGGTCGAGGAGATGGTCCGCCGCGTGGTCAGCCATCCCCTCGTTTCTGATAGCGCTATCCAGAATCGGAAAGATCCGGCCGATGATCCCGGGGGTGCAACACCCTTGATCTCTGTCGAAAAGGAGGCGATCTTTCTCTCCCGGATCGGTATGGCCCAGCGGCTCAATGAAATCGAATTCTATTTTCCGTTGAAGCGAATCACACGGGAAGGGCTGAGCAGTCTTTTCCGGGAAACGGGTATTTCAGAGAGGTCAGCGCCAGCGTCTTTCGCCGAGTCCCTGCATCGTCTCCAGTTTGATCCGGTTAGGGGATTCATGAAGGGTTTCATCGACATGGTCTTCCGCTTCGGCGGCCGCTATTACCTTGTGGACTGGAAATCCAATTTCCTCGGCAGTAACCGGGAGGATTACCACCGCAAACGCCTTGTGGCGGTTATGACGGAACACCACTACCTCCTTCAGTATCACCTCTATCTGATGGCGCTCCACCGCTACCTGCTCCGGAGATTGCCGGGTTACGATTACCGATCCCATTTCGGCGGCGTTTTTTATCTTTTTCTCCGAGGGATGAATCCCGCCTGGGGCGCCGATTACGGGGTCTATTATGACTGTCCCGATCCGGAACGGGTTATGTTCCTCTGCGATGAGATGATCGAAACGGGGGATACGACATGACGATGGCCGACGGCAAAGCGAAAACCAGCACCTCTTTCGCCTCAAGCTTCACGTTTCACTCCGGTGAATCTCTGGAGCCGATCGATCTTCATTTTGGTCG
>CAIUXU010000415.1 GCA_903903205.1 uncultured Syntrophobacterales bacterium | reverse complement strand
GAGCGAGAGATCAGAGACCATTCCAGGGATGCCGGTTGCACCGGGGCCGACGCCGGTTTCGGGTGCAATCGAGGCCGATACTGTCTGGTATGCAGGGGCGAGCCCATACATCATTGAAAATGAGGTGGTCGTTCGAGACAAGGCGGTTCTGACAATCGAGCCGGGGACAGAGATCCTCTCCCGCGGGGGGGCGCTCGTAATCGAAGGTCGACTTCAGGCGCAGGGGGATAGCGAACATCTGATCCTCTTTTCCGCGGCCGAAGGCGTGGAACGCTGGGCGGGGGTCCGTTTTGCGAATGTCAAGGAGAAGGAGAACACTCTTAAGTTCATCCGTATCCGGAAGGCAAGAACAGGGATCTCCTGCGAGGCCTCTTCTCCCCGGATCGAGGCATGCGAGCTGACCGATAACGATACCGCGCTCGTGATCCAGGGGGCTTTTTCCGCGCCGATCGTGACGGGGAATACGATCCACAAAAACACGCAAGCGGCGGTCATCATTTCCGACGGGGCAAAACCGACCCTCTCCGACAACCGGATCCGCGACAATGCAGCGGAGGGAATCGCTGTCCGTTCAGCTGCTCCAGCCATTCTCCGCAATATGATCGCACAAAACCGGGGTGGAGGGATCGCTGTCCAGGGGGCGCAGGCCTCTGTGACGGAGAACAACATCACCGACAACGGCCCTTTCGACCTTGCGGGGGAGATGGCCGGCGAGTCGGTTCCGGCCTTGAACAACTGGTGGGGGACAGCGAAGGGGCTCGAAGTATTTGCCCGGATCCGCGGCCGCGTCGATGTCCGGTCGATTCTTGGCGCTCCCTATCCGGCGGGGAAACCGGTTGAACTGCCGATCCTGGAATCGAAGCTTTTCGGCCCCCATAAGACCGATGGATTTCTGATTCTTTCGCGCAGTCCTTACCGGGTGACGGGCGACGTGACCGTGGACGGGGGCGCGATCCTCCATATCGAGCCTGGCGTCGTTATCCAGTACGACCGAAATACATCGATCATCGTAGAGGATGGCGGTGTTGTGGCGCGAGGAACGGCGGAACTGCCCATCCTTTTTACCGCTTCCGGGGCTTCACCGGCGCCCGGCTTCTATGCGAACGCCGTCCGCTTTACAAAGCAGACCAAAGCGAACAGCCTTTTCAGCTATTGCATCGTCGAGTACGCCACGACCGCGTTCGATATCTATTATGGAAATCCGGAGATATCCTCTTCTATGATCGCAAGAAACGCCCAGAACGGCGTTTATTGTCGAAACGATGCGGCGCCACAGATATCATACTCTACATTTGAAGATAACATGGGCGAGGGGGGCATCAAAGGAGTTGGAATCTCCAACCCCTCTATTCACTACAACAATTTTCTCAAGAATGCGGTCCTTGTCCAGGGATTTTCCTCCATCTACATCGATGCCCGGAACAACTGGTGGGGGGCCGATCCACCGGATACCGGTCTGATCTGGGGGGATTTGGACAAGAGCATCAACATCAAACCCTGGCTTACGCTTCCGGAGGAGAAAGCTTTTCGCGGAAGGAAATGAACTTAATAAAGGAGGTATTTATGAAATCAAAGTTTTGGGCGGCTTCGGCGATCGCTGCGGCCATGATCCTGTGTCTCGCGGTGATTGCGGTTGGCCAGGATAAGATCAGTGCGTCGGAATGGGTTGAGCAGATCGGGAGCAAAGGGTCTGTCAATTGGAGTGAAGGTTATGTCGAGGCGGTTGGTATCGGCGCTCCTCCGCAGCGAAATGTTGGAACGCCTCAGGCGCGTCCCATGGCCCTCAGGGCGGGTCAGGTTGACGCATACCGGAATCTGCTGGAAGTGGTCAACGGCGTACGGGTAGATTCGACCACCACGGTCAAGGATTTTACCGTGGAGAGCGACATCATCAACACCCAGGTGCAGGGGATCGTCAAGGGCGCGAGAACAATGAAACAGGAGTACCTCTCCGATGGCACCGTCGAGGTGACCGTTCGGATGCCGATGGGGGGGAATTTTGCTGCGGTCATCGTCCCGAAGATGCTGGAAAAGAAACAGGCAGCGCCCCAGGCGCCTGCACCAGCTCAGGCTCCCGCTGCATCTCCTGCATCCGGTGGGGAGGTTTTTACGGGCCTTGTCGTAGATGCCCGCGGGATCCAGGCGCGGCCGGCCATGTCCCCCCGGATCATCGATGAGAAGGGTCAGGAGGTCTATGGATCGATGAATGTCGAGCGCGAATACGCTGTTCAGCAGGGGATGAGCGGCTATGCGCGCGATCTGACGGCGGCCCAGAGCAACGCACGGGTGACGAACAGCCCGGTCAGTGTGAAGGGGATAAAAACCGAAGGCGCGGGAAGGTCGGATATCGTGATTGCGAATGCCGACGCCGAAAGAATACGCGCCAGCGGAGATAATCAGGGATTCCTGAAGAAGTGCCGGGTTATGATCGTCCTCGACTGATAAAACGCCTCGGCGCCATGCAGGAAAAAGGGGGGACATTGGCTTGAGATTATTTGACCGCAACGGCCGACCATTTGTGCCGTTGCGGTCTTTTTTGTGTCGTGAATCGAGGGAGACAAATTGCCGGGGAAAATTATCGTTTTGTCGGAAACGCTGACCCACCGGATCGCTGCCGGTGAGGTGGTCGAAAGGCCGGCGTCCATCATCAAGGAACTGGTTGAGAACGCGCTTGATGCAGGGGCCACCGAAATCTCCGTTGAACTGGAGAAAGGTGGCTGTCAAGCCATCCGTGTGACCGACAATGGGGAAGGGATGGAACCGGAGGATGTGCCTCTCTCTTTTACCCGCCATGCAACGAGTAAAATGGTTGTTTTTGAAGATCTTTACCGGATCCGTTCCTTCGGTTTTCGGGGTGAGGCCTTGCCCAGCATTGCCTCGATCTCCCGCGTGGAGATGGTAAGTCGTCGCGCCGCATCGCCTGCCGGCACACGGATCATCATCGAGGGAGGCGAGGTGAGGGAACTCTCCGATGCGGGGTGTCCGGTCGGAACCTCCATTCTGGTCAGTCGGATTTTTGATCCGGTTCCCGTCCGACGGAAATTTCTCAAGAGCGACATGACCGAACAGGGCTACTGCCTCGACTGGATCACGCGACTTGCGCTTGCCCAGCCGGGAATTCGGCTTCGGGTCTCCGCAGGCGGCCGGACGCTAATGAATGTTCCGGCGGCGAAGGATCTGTCGGAGCGGAT
>CAIUXU010000414.1 GCA_903903205.1 uncultured Syntrophobacterales bacterium | reverse complement strand
CTGCAGTATCCCCGCCTCTTCAGCGACCACCGTCTTCGCCAGCGGCCTGGCGGCAGTTCAACCGGGCGACGCCCAGTTTACCGTCAACACCACGCTCACGCCAATCGTAACTGCCTGGCGGGTCACCGTCCAGGTGAGCGGGCCGCCGGTCAATGCAACGGGCATTTCCGAGAGCCTCGTTGTGACGAGGCAGCAGGGTTTTATTTTCCCGGCGGGGTGCACGGCGGGAGGGAGTGCGTGCCAATGAGAGAGAACAGAGGATTCACGCTGGTCGAATTGATGGTTTCCATGGGCGTTACGATGGTGCTCATGGGCGCTGTTTACATGTCCCTCAATGCCGCACAGCGACATTCGTCCGCCATTGAACGGAAAGTGTCGGCCCAGCAGGACGTCAAGCCGGCGTTGGACCTCATGTCCATAGAACTTGGCATGGCTTCCTATAACCCTACAACAGCCAGTCTTTGGGGGGTAAGCCTTAATCGCGGCATACAGGAGGCAACGACCAGCTCAATACGTGTCGAAATGGATATTGGCCCCGGCGGAGATGGCAACGGCGTCATGGGTGACCACCCCAATGAAGTGATTCGCTTCAACTATGACACGGTCAACCAATACATTACCCGTGAGACGAATTACGGGGGCGCTCAGCCATTCCTCGGCGACATCCCGACAAGACCACGGGCCATCCGGGTCATCAACAACACGCTGAACATCCCCCTTTTCCGGTATTATGACGGGACGGGAACAGACATTAGCGCCACCCTTCCGGCAGCCATTCCCAACATCCGCCGGATCGACATCACCCTCGCCGTGGAAACAGAGGGCATCGATCCCAATACGAACCAGAGAAGGCGTCTCATCTATTCGACGAGCGTCATACCGAGGAACCATGGAATATAACAGGAAAAAACAATCCTCCGAGAAGGGCTTTGCCCTTGTGGCCGCCCTCATGGCTTGCGCAATCCTTTTTGCACTCGCGATGCTGATTATTCAGTTATCGACCGGCGATCTGAAGGTCAGCTCCAAGAACGTGGGGGACAAGAAGGCTGCCTCAGCCGCAGAGTCAGGCCTTCACAGCATGATCCAGAGCTTCGATCCCGCTCCCTCAACCTGGACCGCCGCCAACAACTACACAACAAACTGCGCAGCAACAACACCTACGTATATCTGGCTGCCTGTCGCTTCCGGTGCGGATCCGGACAGTGAATACGCCATCTGCGCCCCCGCCCCGCCGACCAGCGGCCCTGTCTCTCTCCCCATGCCTGGTTATTCCAGCGGTGGCGGCAAAACCTGGGTACAAACGCGCTTTATCGGCAGGGTGGTGGGACACAACAAAAAAGTCGCCTATCAAACCAAAGTAGAGATCGACACCGGCGTCGGTTACGGGCCCGTTCCGAGCGGCACACAGTACGAATAGGGAGGCATTATGAAATCACTAAAATCTCTCGTCTTTATCAATATTTACGTCCTGCTTTGCCTTTTCGCCCTCACCGGAAAAGCCATCGCCGTAGCCCCGGTCGCCGGTGAAGAGGCCCTTTTCACGAATTCCACCCAGCCGGACGCCTTGATCGTTCTCGACCTCTCGGGGAGCATGGAGTGGAACCCGGCGGGCGGCGATAACGTCTATGGCAACTCCTCCTGCTCCGGGACCACCTTTTACAGCAGCTCGGGAACGGGCCACACGACAAATTGCAGCCGCTTAAACATTGCCAAGCGGGCGATCTTCGACATCCTCGATGACAACGACGACAACACCATTAATACCACGGATGAAACAAGCCTCGGGGTCCGTGTCGGGTACATGCGTTTCTACGACTGCTCCAGCGACGATACGGGCAACAACTACACCAGCGGCTGCATCCAGATACCGGGCAGCTCCTCGAGTCGCAGGTATATCGGCTCCAAATACAGCCAGATCTACTGCAACAGCAGCACGAGTTGCACCGTCTCCAGCACCGGTTCATACTCGGTCGGCGGGGCAAGCGCCACAGGCGGCACCCCGCTGGCATCGAGCCTCCGGGAAGCCAAGACCTATCTCGACGCCCACAAACTCGCCGATACCGCCGCAAGTTGCCGGAAAAAGTTCGTGATCCTCATCACCGACGGCTCCGACACCTTCGCTTGCAGCGGCAGCGGGGCCGAATGCGACGG
>CAIUXU010000413.1 GCA_903903205.1 uncultured Syntrophobacterales bacterium | reverse complement strand
CGTTCGGCCCGCCCAGTCGGCTCATCAGCGTGTAGAGATCGACGATCTGCTGGACGGTGTAGGGTGGCCTTGCCTGTTGGCCGTCCCGGAAGGTGGTGTCGGTGATGAACATCTCCTCCGCGGGATTGATGGTCATGATCTTGTGGTCGAAATCGATCCGACACACCTCATCGTAAGGGAAGACATCCTTCTGGAGGTTCGGCTCCACGACGTTCTTGAGGTCGAACTTCCAGAAATGTGTGTGCTCGTGATCCAGAACCTTTTTGTCCTTGTTCCATTTTGCCATGGCTTCCGCTCCCCCCTTCTTCCCCGGAATGTTTCTTGATAAAAACAATATCCCCGATAAGAGAACTCGGGGATGACATTCTTTCCTGAAATTTATGTGACGATCTTCAGCGACAGCTCCATGAGTTGTTCCACGCTGACGCGCGACGGCGCCTCCGTCAGCATGCAGGTGGCCTTCTGGGTCTTCGGGAAGGCGATAACGTCCCGGATCGACTCTGCCCCCGTCATCAGCATGATCAGCCGGTCGAGGCCAAAGGCGATACCGCCGTGCGGTGGTGTGCCGTATTCAAGCGCGTCGAGCAGGAAGCCAAATTTGCTCCGGGCATCCTCTTCACTTAAGCCAAGCGCCTTGAAAATCAGCGACTGAACCTCGCTCCGGTGGATCCGGATGCTGCCGCCGCCGATCTCGGAGCCGTTCAGGACCAAATCATAAGCCCGGGCATGGACCTTTCCGGGATCCGTTTCGATGAACTGGAGCTCTTCCAAAACTGGCGATGTGAAAGGATGGTGCGTCGAGACGAACCGTTTCTCAGTTTCGCTGTAGTCGAAGAGCGGGAATTCCGTCACCCAGGTGAAGCCGAGAGTTTTGGAATCGATCAGACCGAGCTTCTTCGCCAAATGTATCCGGAGATTTCCCAGGCTGTCGCGGACTATATTTTTTGTATCGGCGACAAAGAGAATCACAGCGCCTTCGCGGGCGTCCATTTTTTCATTGATTGCAGAAACTTCCGCCGGTGTAAGGAATTTGAAAATCGGCGACGTCCACCCGTCCGGGTTGACCCTGGCCCAGGCAAGGCCCTTCGCCCCATATTGGGCGACAAAATCCTTCAGCTCGTCCAGGTCTTTCCGGGAGAGGCCTTTGCCGTCGTCAACCTTGATCGCGCTGATCACACCACCGGAGGCTGCGATCTCGGAGAAGAGTTTGAATCCCGACCCTTTCAGAATGTCCGTGATATCGCAAAGTTCGAGGCCGAAACGGATATCGGGGTTGTCTTTCCCGAAGCGACTGATCGCATCGCGGTAAGCAATCCGGGGGAAGGGGAGGGGGAGTTCCCGGCCGAGACAGCTCTTGAAGAGGTGCGCGATCATCCCCTCCATGATCCGGATCACATCCTCTTCGGTGATGAAGGACATCTCCACATCGATCTGGGTGAATTCAGGCTGGCGGTCCGCCCGGAGGTCTTCGTCGCGGAAGCACTTCACAATCTGAAAATAACGGTCAAACCCTGAAACCATCAACAACTGCTTGAAGATTTGCGGGGACTGCGGAAGGGCGTAAAACATCCCCTGATTGACACGGCTGGGAACCAGATAGTCCCGGGCGCCTTCCGGCGTGCTCTTCGTCAGAAAAGGGGTTTCGATCTCGATAAAACCTTCGCGGTGAAGGTAATCACGTGTCGCAGCGGCGACACGGCTCCGCAAAATCAGGTTCTGCTGGATCTCGGGACGCCGGAGGTCGAGATAGCGGTATTTGAGTCGAACGCTCTCGGAAATCTCCGCCGCGCCATCCAGCACAAAGGGAGGTGTCTTCGATTCATTCATGATTTCAAGGTCATTGGCCAGCACTTCGATCTCTCCGGTTTTAAGATCGGGATTCTCCATCCCCGCCGGACGACGGCGGACACGCCCCTGGACCGCGATAACGAACT
>CAIUXU010000412.1 GCA_903903205.1 uncultured Syntrophobacterales bacterium | reverse complement strand
GGACAACGCCGCTTTCCAGCTCCTGTTCCGGCAGCGCCACCGATACCATGGAAAAGCCGTGATCGCGGTAGGCCTGTTCAAGCGCATCCAGGGCCTCCTGCACAGTGCCGAAATCTCTTTCCTTGCCGGTAAAAGGAAAAAGGATGGAATCAAGGTCGCCTATGGGAATAAGGGTATTCCCTTCCACCTTGTAACTCCTGACTTCAAAACGGGGCACCGCTACTTCCGGCATTTCTTCGGCAGCGAATTCGGCAGCGAAAGCGGATAAAGCCGTAAACATCAATAAAAATGATAGCATGAACAGTAGTGATCGGATTTTCATTATGGTCTCACTTTACGGTAGATATGGCGTAACCTCTCCGGTTCCCATCGCCATAATTGTATCGTCGGAAGCTTAATCTCCCCCTGCCCCCTCCGCAAGTCAAGCGGCATCGTGTTCTGAATAAACCTGCTTTTTCTATCCGTTGTAGAGTTGTATGATTAATTAATTACCATATCAATGATACCCAGCTAAATGCTCGCCTCTTGCTTTGCCGCCATGTTAGGGAAAACATAGCCAACCCACATCATAGCAATTGCCCACACTGGAAGTGTTTTCATAAAGCACCTGCTTCAATAAATAAGTAGTTTGGCCGTATAGTAAGGAACGTTCGGCTCTATGTCAACAGAAAAGATGATGCCAGTGTGACCTGAATCACACTTTTTATGTGATTTTTTTCACATTCGCTACGCAAGGCGAGCAGAGGGGAAATCAGAATTTTCCTAAAAATATATGCAATTTACGAATTATCCAGCTCCATCACGATGAAGGCTCACGGATGCAGTGAAGGTGTTTCACAACGTCTGAATTGCCTCCCTTGCCTAAGCAGGACCAGTCCTGAGGCAATATTCGCTGGACATAGGCGGCTGGGCAGGGCAATATCTGGAAGGTTGTTAAGAAAACATCGGGAGGGATTGAATGTCGCGGAAGGAGAGGTCCGGGAAGTTGAAAGCGGCAATGCAAGAGCCTGCGGTGAAGAGGGAGCCTTTCGTCGAACGGTATGCCCAACCGCTTCTCGGCCTGATCCTTCTGCTGGCCCTGGGCTTGCGGGTCGCGGCCCTCATGGATTTGAGCCGGACCGTCTATGTCGACTTCATGCTCTGGGACGAGATGGTTTATCATGAGCTCGCCGTTCGGATCGCCGACGGCACGTATGCCGACCAGGTGGTTTATGAATTCGCCCCGCTATTTGCCTATCTGATGGCGGGCATCTACCGTCTTTTATCCCCAGATATCTTCTATATCCGGCTCCTGAACATCCTCATTGGGGTTCTCACCTGCTGGGTCATCTATGGGATCGGCGTCCGCCTTGGCGGGAGGAAGATCGGCCTTCTGGCCTGTCTTGTAGCCGCCCTCTACAAACCCTTCATTCTTTATAGCATCGTGCCCCTGAAGGAGGCCCCTGTCGCCCTCCTGTTTGCCCTGACCGCATTCATGCTTTTGGATGCCATCGGAAAGCGGGGGCTAATTTCCACCGGCCTCCTGGGCTCGATGATGGGGCTGCTTCTCAACGTCAGACCCAATGCGGTGATCCTCATTCCCCTCCTGGTGCTGCTGATCGTCTGGAATCGCTATCAAAACGGCGATGGCCTCCGAGCCGTAGCGGCGCATTTCGGGATCTACTCCCTGGGTCTGTGGATCGCCGTCGCCCCTTTTGTGATCCGGAATTACATCGTTGCCGGGGAATTTGCCGTCACCACCTCGCAGGCCGGCTTCAACCTCTACCTCGGGAACAACCTCGGAAATCATGATCCCTATTACCGTCCCGTCCCATTTGCCTCGTCGTCCCCATTCGAACAGGGGATCCAGTTCACCATCGAGGCAAGCCGGCGGACGGGAGGTGCCCTCAGTTCAACGGAAGCATCGGAATACTGGACGAAAGAGATCTTCCGCCAGGCTATCGCGGAACCGTGGGCCTTCGCCGGGAAGGCCGTCCAAAAGAGCCTCGTCCTCGTCAGCCACTTCGAGGCCTGCGACCACTATGACATCGGATTTATCAGCGATTTCGCGAAGTTTTTCAGACTTCCCTTCTTCAACTTCTGGTTTGTCTTTCCGCTGGGGATGGCGGCTCTCGCGTTTCGGCTCTTCCATGACCGGAAGGCGCGAGCGCTCGGGCTGATTCTTGCGATATATGCCGCAACGCTTGTCATCTTCTTCACGAACGCCCGATACCGGTTGCCGATGCTTGCCATCCTGATTCCCTACGCCGCTTTGGGAGGCATCGAACTGGTGGAAACGCTCCGGCGATGTGAATTCCGCCGGGCAGGCATCTTCGCCGCCGCCGTTCTTGCCCTCGCCGTCATCGAATTCCTCCCCATGCAGGCGACGGATGACCAAACGGCCTACTTTAACACCCACGCCATCATCCTCCATTCCCGAGGTTTCGAGAACGAGGCCATCCCCTACTGGCGGCAATCTTCGGAGATGAACCGGCCCTTTTCAGCCTTCGCCAACATCTCTCTTGCCCAAAAATGCTTCCAACGGGGGCTCATACAGGCGGGGAACGGCTATCTCGACCTAATTCCTGAGAGCTCCTTTGCTGCCGCCTCAAAATACGAGCTCAAAGGGGATATTCTGCTCCGGCAGCAGAAGGTCGGGGAGGCCATCCAGGCTTATGAACAGTCACTTGCGATCAATTCCGGCCAAAGGCGGGTGCTCTTCAAACTGATTCAAATTCATCAAAAGACCAATCCCCAGAAGGCCGACGCATTGGAGGCGCAGCTAAAATACATCTCCGCCTTCTACCCGGCGATGCCGAAAACCATCGCCTCCCCCCCGCCAGACCGCAAGGTGCATTAAGCGAATGCCATAACGCACCGAAAACGTGCAGGATATCAGGGGGGATTGCGCTCCGCTAATCCACCATACATCTACGCGCTTCAATGCCCTTGTCTAACGAGAAGTCTTGATGTAAGGTGTCCGACATTAAAACGGTGCTAAGGAGGCGCAACATGAGCAACCCTGTATCTTTGGAAGAGAAGTGCATCAACGCGATCCGCTTTTTGTCGGCGGATGCGATCGAAAAGGCGAAATCGGGCCATCCCGGCATGCCGATGGGGGCTGCGGCTGCGGCCTTCACCCTCTGGACGCGGCATTTAAAGCACAATCCGGCCGATCCGCTCTGGCCCGACCGGGACCGCTTTGTTCTGTCGGCCGGCCATGCCTCGATGCTTCTCTACGCCCTCCTTTATCTATCCGGTTACGACCTCTCTCTTGACGACCTGAAGGCCTTCCGTCAGTGGGGGAGCAAAACACCCGGCCATCCGGAGCGCCGGCATCCCGCCGGGACAGAGATGACGACGGGTCCTCTTGGCCAGGGGCTTGGTGCGGCGGTCGGAATGGCGATTGCGGAGGCCCACCTTGCGGCCCGGTTTAATAGGCCTGGACACACGGTGGTCGATCACCGGACCTACGTTTTTGTTAGCGATGGCGACCTGATGGAAGGGCTCACGGCGGAAGCCTGCGCGATTGCCGGGCACCTCGGTCTGGGGAAGCTGACCGTTCTGTACGACGACAACCGGATCTCCCTGTCGGGGAGCACGTCGCTCTGTTTTACCGAGGATATCGACAAGCGGTTTATCGCCTCTGGCTGGCATGTGATTGCCGTTGAAGAGGGGAACGACACGGCGGCGGTTGACCGGGCGCTTGCGGCGGCGGAGGCAGAGAAGATGAGACCCTCGCTCATCCGGCTCCATACGACCATCGGCTTTGGCGCCCCGAAAAAGCAAAATACCAGCGGGGCGCACGGTTCGCCGCTTGGGGCGGAGGAGCTGAAAGCGGCCAAGGAGAACCTCGGTTGGCCGGTTGATCCGCCGTTCTTCGTTCCGGAGGAGGCGCTTTGTTTCTTCCGGAAAGCCGCGGCCGAAAGCGCAAAAAAAGAGGAAGCCTGGAAGGAGACTTTCCGGCGTTATGTGGCCGCATTCCCGGCGGAAGCCGCCGAATTCGAGCGGGTCATGAAAGGCGATTTTCCAGTCGGTTGGGAGAAGGCGCTTCCCATTTACGGCCCGGAGACGAAAGAGGTGGCGACACGCAAGACGTCCGAGTCCGTCCTCCAGGCTCTCGGAAAGGCGCTCCCGGAACTAATGGGCGGCGCCGCCGACCTGAATCCCTCCACCTTCTCGTGGCTCAAGGGGATGGGCGATTTCCAGAAGCCGGGTGAACCGCCTGCCCATCTCGAAGGGGCGTGCGGTGGGGATTGGGGTTACGGCGGCAGGAACATCCATTTCGGAGTCCGGGAACACGCGATGGCGGCGATCACGGGCGGGATGGCGATGCACGGCGGAATCATTCCGTTTACCGGGACTTTTTTCACGTTTGCCGACTACATGCGGCCATCAATTCGCCTCGCTGCCCTGATGGGCCTTCATGTGATCTATATTTTCAGCCACGACAGCATCGGCGTCGGAGAGGATGGGCCGACCCACCAGCCCGTCGAGCACCTGATGAGCCTGCGGGTGATCCCCAACCTGACGGTGATCCGTCCGGCCGACGCCAACGAGACCGTCGAAGCCTGGCGGTCCGCCGTTGAAAACGGGCAGGGGCCGACCGCCCTGATCTTTACCCGCCAGAACCTCCCTGTTGCGGACCGTTCGATATTTGGACCTTCGGATGGACTGCGGAAGGGGGGATATATTTTCTGGGAGTCGGGGAAGGGCGCGCCAGAGGCGATCCTGATCGGGACCGGTTCGGAGCTTCAACTTGCCCTCGCGGCGGGAAAAACGCTTGCCGCGGAGGGAATCCGTGTCCGTGTCGTTTCACTGCCGAGTTGGGAGCTTTTCGACCGTCAGCCCCAGGCTTACCGGGATGAGATTCTTCCGCCCGGTGTCCGCGCGCGGGTCGCCGTGGAGGCAGGGATTCCCTTAGGGTGGGAGCATTACGTCGGTCTGGAAGGGGCCATCGTGGGGATCGACCATTTCGGCGCCAGCGCCCCCTACCAGATCCTCTACGAGAAATTCGGAGTTACCGCCGAAGCGGTAGTCGCAGCGGCGCGGCGCCTGCTCGGAAGATAGCGGGGAAAGAGGATCATGTAGGGTGGATTAGCTGAGCGTAATCCACCGTTTATCGGTAGAGGGTGTTTTTCACGATGTAGTGGCGAATCTCTTCCGTGACCAGGTAGCGGATGTCTTTTTCCTCTTTGGCCCGCTTCCGGATGTTGCTGGAGGCGATGTCGAGGAAGGTGACATCGCGGAAGTAGATTGTGTGGCCTGTCGGTCCGCGGTATCCACGTGCGCTTTCATCATAGGCAAACCGGTAAGCGAATTCC
>CAIUXU010000411.1 GCA_903903205.1 uncultured Syntrophobacterales bacterium | reverse complement strand
TGAAATCGCACTGGATGGTTGCGCACTGCCACTTCCGCTTCAGCGCGTCCTTCAGCTTGAAGTCGATCTTCGGCCCGTAGAAGGCGCCGTCTCCCTCGTTGACCTCGTAGGTCATACCGTTGTCCCGAAGGGCGCCTTCGAGGGCGCGGGTGGCAAGCTCCCAATCCTGATCGGAACCGATGGAATTGTCCGGCCTCGTGCTGAGCTCAACCTCATATTCGAAGCCAAAAATCCCCATCGCGTAGCCAACGAAATCGGCAATCGCCCGAATCTCACCGTTGAGCTGTTCCGGCGTGCAGAGAATATGGGCGTCATCCTGGGTAAACTGGCGCACCCGCATGAGCCCGTGCAGCACCCCCGCCTTCTCATGGCGGTGAACCGTTCCGAGCTCGAAATAACGCAGCGGTAGATCACGGTACGAGCGAATCTTCGACTTGTAGATCAGCATGTGGGAGAGACAGTTCATGGGCTTGATCCCGTAGGTCTGCTCGTCCACTTCGGTGAAATACATATTCTCCCGGTAATGATCGAAATGGCCGGATCGCTTCCAAAGATCCGCCTTCAAAATCTGGGGTCCGATCACAAGATCATACCCTCGCTTGAGATGTTCCTTTTTCTCCCAATCTTCGACGATCGTCCGGAGCAGGGCGCCTTTCGGGTGCCAGATGACCAGCCCCGCACCCGCCTCGTCGTTGAGCTGAAAGAGATCCAGTTCCCGGCCGAGACGGCGGTGGTCTCTCTTCTTCGCCTCTTCCAGAAGTCGCAGATGCTCATCGAGCGCCTCCTGCGTCGCGAAGCCGGTCCCATAGATGCGCTGGAGCATTTTGTTGCGTTCGTCCCCCCGCCAATACGCGCCGGCAATACTGAGGAGCTTGAAGGCGCGGATCATCCCGGTCGAGGGGAGATGGGGTCCGCGGCAGAGATCGACGTAACCGTTCTGGGTGTAAAGGGTGACCGTCTTCACATCCGCCGGCAGATCGTTCAGCAGTTCGACCTTGTAATTTTCTCCCTTTTGCCGGAAGAGGTCGACAGCCTCTTCGCGACCCACCTCACGGCGTTCGAAAGGGTAATCGGCGGCTGCAATCTCCCTCATGCGAGATTCAATTTTATCGAGGTCCTCCGGGGTAAAACCCGCTTCATATTCAAAATCATAGTAGAATCCATCTTCAATGGATGGGCCGATGCTCACCTGAACGTCGGCGAAGGAGTCCTGAACAGCCTGGGCCATGACATGGGCCAGGCTGTGTCGCAGGATCGAAAGCCCCTCCGGTGAAGCAACATCCAGTAGCTCGACGACAGCGTCTCCGGTCAGCGTGTGACTCAGGTCAACCGTCACACCATTCACCTTCGCCGCCACCGCAAAACGGAATTTCCCCTCGCCCGGTTCCGGGAGGGTTTCCCTTACGGTAATACCTGCCGGATAAACAGCTTCTTTCCCACCCGTTATACTTATCTTTATCTGTGCTACCATCTTTTAGCTTCCTACAAAGAAAGGGCATCAACACTATGCGATGATGCCCCACCAAAACCAGCCCCGCCACGTGCGACACTCCAGCTACGACAAACCCCACTTTTCTGCCTGGAAAAGCAGCGTAATTTAAAAATGGTAGGCACGCAGGGATTTGAACCCTGGACATCCACCGCGTCAGGATGGCGCTCTCCCCCTGAGCTACGTGCCTACAGATATGGTCCCTCTCGGGAAGGGCGTTTTGTCTAACAAGAAAATACAGTGATGTCAAGGCAAATATCACTTTTTTGCAGCGTCATTGATGAGCTTCAGCCCCCTCGACAGGTATTGCAAACCGGAAACAACGGTAAATAAGGCGGTCGCCCAATAAACGGCATGGAGAAACATCGGATTGACCCCCTCCGGCAGACAGCGGGCAAAAAGCGCCAGCAAAACCGTGATCAACTGCACAGCCGTCGTGATTTTGCTGATGAACAACGGCCGGATTTCTACGGAAAACGACATGATCGACAGAACGGAGATCCCGAGCAGAATGATGAAATCAC
>CAIUXU010000410.1 GCA_903903205.1 uncultured Syntrophobacterales bacterium | reverse complement strand
TCGCTGAGCAGCACCGTCCGGAAACCGAACCAGTGCGCCGTCCGGAGAAGCGCGCCCAAGTTGTTGGGATTGTTCACCTGATGGAGAAGCAGAAGCGGTCCGACTTCCGTTTCCAGAAGGCTTGCGAGATCGGCGGGCAAAGGAGCAGCGGCCACCGCCATCACCCCTTCCGGGGACTGATCCTGGCTCAGGGCCGCCCATTCGCGGTCCGTCAACTGGTAAATTGGGATCCCGGACGGGACACCGGCCAGGATTGTTTCACGCCGCTCTACCCTTTCCGGAGAAATCAGGATGGCCTCCACCGGCAGGCCGCTCCGGAGGAGCTCACCGACAACCTTCCCGCCCTCGGCAAGGAATAACCCCTCCCGCCGTCGGTGCTTCTCCGTTGTCAGTTTTTCCCACCCCTTGAGCTGTGACTTCGTGGGTCTCACGATCATCCCTGCCATGGAAGACCTCATAATTGGCTAAATATACGTGAAAAGATGTAAGGTACTCTAACAGAGAAATCAAAATATTGGAAAGTGTTTCTGACAAGCCGGAAGGCTTTTACCCTTGACAGAAGCACTGCTTTTTCTTATGGTCTGCTAGCTGACAAACATAAGGAGGACAACATGAAGAGTTTTGTACCGAAAGGAATCATCCCCGCAATGGTCACTCCCATTGATGAGGCGGGGCGCATTAACGAAGGCGCGCTGAGAAAGCTTGTCAACCACCTGATCGACGGCGGATCTCACGGACTATTCCCCGTCGGAAGCCAGGGGGAATTTTTCTCCCTCACCTTCGAAGAGAAAAAAGAGGCCATCCGAATTGTCGTGGACGAGACCCGCGGCCGGGTCCCCGTCTATGCGGGAACCGGCGCCGTCACCACACGCGAGGCGATTGAAACGACGAAGATGGCGCAAGACTGGGGGGTCAGCGCGGTCTCCGTCATCACCCCCTATTTCCTCGTTCCCAGCCAGCGGGAGCTGATCGTGCATTATACGGCAATTGCAAAGGCCTGCCCTAACATGCCGATCTTGCTCTACTCGAATCCCGAGCGGACCCAGGTGCCCTTCCCGACCTCCACGGTCCTGGAACTCGCCGCCGTTGACAATATCATCGGCATCAAAGACTCCAGCGGTGACATGTCGATGACCGGCGAATACATCCGCCTCACCCGGGGGATGAATTTTCATGTCCTGATGGGTCGCGACACCTTGATCTATGCCGCGCTCTGCTATGGAGCCGCCGGTTCGATCTGCGCGACGGCGAACGTTGACCCCAGGGTCCCGGTCGAAATCTACGAGGCCTTCATCGTGGGCGACCACAAGCGGGCGCTCGACGCCCAGTACAGGCTGGCGCCGCTCCGGGTTGCCTTCGGCTTCGGCACCTTTCCCGTCGTTGTCAAAGAGGCCCTCAATATGATCGGAATCGACGCCGGTCCCGCGATCCTGCCCGTCGGACCGATGACAGCGGAAAACCGGGAGAAGCTGCGCAAAGTCATAGCAGACATGGGTATGCTAAAAAAATGAGGTGAAGAGATGAAACAGAAGATACTGATCGTTCAGGCCATCCACGAACGCGGCGTCCAGGTGTTCGACGACCGCTTCGAGGTCCGCGTGGCCTCCGATCCGTCCGTGGCGACGGTAATCAAGGAGATCCAGGGGGTTGCGGGCGTCGTTGTCCGGATGGCTCCCTTTACGCGGGAGATCATTGAGGCGGCCGACGCACTCAAGGTGATCGGCCGACACGGGGTCGGCGTGGACACCATTGATATCCAGGCGGCCACTGAAAAAGGAATCGTGGTCGTGAACACACCAAACGCCAATGCGACCTCCGTCGCCGAGCACACCCTGACCGCCATCGGCGCCCTTGCCAAACGCGTGGTCGTTTACGACCGTGCCATCCGTGAGGATCGCTGGGAGCTCCGCAACAGCTATGGGGCCGTAGATCTCGACGGCAAAACCCTCGGACTGATCGGCATCGGAAGAATCGGTTCGATGGTCGCCAAGCGGGCGGCCGCGGCCTACAACATGAAGGTGATCGCCTTCGATCCCTACGTGAAGCCGGAGACGGCGAGAGAGCTCGGCATCACCCTCTGCCCGCGGATGGATGATGTCTTTGGTCAGGCGGATGTAATCTCCCTGCATACGCCGCTAACCCCGGAAACGAAAGGATTCGTAAACGCCGCGAAGCTGCGCCTGATGAAGCCCACCGCGTTTCTGGTGAACTTCTCCCGGGGCGAGGTTGTTAACGAAGCGGCCCTCTGCGAGGCGCTGAAGAGCGGCGTGATCGCG
>CAIUXU010000409.1 GCA_903903205.1 uncultured Syntrophobacterales bacterium | reverse complement strand
TAACATTACCGGCATCATTCTCGTCGGCGGAAAA
This sequence comes from uncultured Syntrophobacterales bacterium, assembly GCA_903903205.1. Lineage (GTDB taxonomy): Bacteria > Desulfobacterota > Syntrophia > Syntrophales > UBA5619 > UBA5619. The sequence goes on along the minus strand of CAIUXU010000409.1, from coordinate 3,485 downwards.
AGCCGCCGCATGGGACGGGACAAGGCATTCTTGCAAGTCGCTGGCAAGACCCTCTTCGAACGGGTACTGGAAATATTCAGAGAAAGCTTCGACCGGATCGCGCTGGTGGGCGACCGGGCGGAGCGCTTTGCCGCTTACGGTCTCCCCGTCTTGCCTGACATCTACCCCGGCAGCGCCCTTGGCGGGCTCTACACCGCACTTTATCACGCTGAAACGGAGTATGTCTTCGTCTCCCCCTGCGATCTCGCTTTTCCCAGCAGAGAAATACTCCATTATCTCTGCTCGCTTCGGGACGGCTTTGACGCCGTCGTGCCGAACACCGTGCATGGATTCGAGCCGCTCTTCGCACTCTACGCCAAGAGCTGCCTCGGGTCGATGAGGGCGCTTCTGGAAAGCGGCAACTTCTGCGCATACGCTTATTATCCTCAGATCCGGGTCAGATATGTGCAAGATGAAGAGATAGCGCACTTCAACAGAGACGGAAGATCTTTCGTGAATGTTAACACTCCGGAGGAATTCGATAAAATCAAAACAGGAGGCTTATTGTGACAATCAAGGCAATTTCATTTGTGGCAAAGTCGGGCACCGGCAAGACAACCCTTCTCGAAAAGGTCATCGCCCGTTTGAAGGAGAAAGGCTACAGGGTGGGCGTCATCAAGCACGACGCACATCGTTTCGACATCGACTATCCGGGCAAGGATAGCTACCGTTTGGTTGCTGCCGGGGCCGACACCATGCTGATTTCATCTCCAGAAAAACTGGCGCTGATTAAGAAACATGCCGTACCTCCTTCGCTCGCGGAACTTCTGGAGACCTATTTCACCGACGTGGATATTGTCATAACCGAGGGGTTCAAGCATGGTTCTCTGCCGAAAATCGAACTGCACCGCCAGGAGCGGAGCGCCACGCTCATCTGCCGGGGGGCCCAAAACGATCCGACCCTTCAGGCGGTGGCAAGCGATGAACCGCTCGAACTGGACGTGCCGGTCCTCGATCTCAACGATACCGGAGCGATTGCCGACTTCATTGAAGAGAGGTTTCTGAGATGAGCACCCCCGCTTTCAAGCTGGAAGTCCGCTCCAAAATCTGGCTGGAGACCGGTGGGAAACCGGTCTTCGGCCGGGGCAGGGAGGTATTGCTGCGCCTGATTCAGAACGGGAGCTCGATCAATGCTGCGGCCAAGACGATGGGGATTCCCTACCGCAAGGCGTGGACCTATATCGATGCCATGGAAAAGCGGCTCGGTTTTCCGCTGGTGAACCGGCAAAAGGGAGGAGTCGGCGGAGGTACATCGTCCCTGACCCCTGAAGCAGTGCAAATGCTGGATAAATTCACCGCACTCCAGCAGGGAATGCAGGGGATGATCGACGACAAGTTCCATGATCTTTTTCATGAATAGGAAAGTGTTGAGGAACCGTTCATGCGTTATGGATTGCTGCTGTTGCCGGTTTTACTCTTGTCGGCCCTGCCCGGTTTTTATACAACCGCGCATGGCGAAGAGAGTTTGCTGATCTTTGCCGGCGCCGCCAGCAAGCCGCCAACCGAGGAGGCTGCCAGGGTCTTTGAAAAAAAAACCGGGACGAAGGTTGATCTGGTGTTCGGCGGATCGGGATTCGTTCTCTCCCAGATGATACTCGCCAAAAAAGGGGACATCTACTTTCCCGGCTCATCGGATTTCATGGAGATCGCAAAGAAAAAAGGGGCGGTCGTTGCTGAAACCGAGCAAAAGGTGGTTTACCTTGTTCAGGCCATAAACGTGCAGAAAGGAAACCCAAAAGGGATCTTTAACCTCCGCGATCTTGCCCGGCCGGGCGTCAGGGTTGCCATTGCCAATCCTGAAGGAGTCTGTGTCGGGCTTTATGCGGTAGAAACCATTGAGAAAGAGTTTTCCGCAGCCGAGAAGGCTGCCTTCAAAAGGAATCTCATGAACTACACGGAAAGCTGCGAGAAGACCGCCACCGCCATCTCGCTCAAAACGGTCGACGCGGTCATCGGCTGGAGCGTTTTTCAGCACTGGGATCCGGAGCGGATTGAGACCGTCCCCCTGAAGAAGAGCGAGATTTCCCGGATTGGCTATATCCCCATTGCCGTCTCCTCTTTTAGCAACAACAGGGCGCGAGCCCGGCAGTTTATCGATTTCCTGCTTTCCGCAGAAGGGAAGGCCATCTACGGAAAGTACCATTACTTCATGTCTCCCGAAGAGGCGAGCGCCTGGATCGGCGCAACGAAACCGGTTGGCGGCGAATACGCCCTGCCGGCGGACTGGAGACCCAGATGAGCCTGAGAAGGGTCTCCATACTGTTTGCATTCAGCACGTTCGCGCTGTTTGCCGTGTTGGTTCTGTCGCTCCTCTATTTTTACCGGGGTGGACTGTTCCTGGAAACCCTACTCGCGGAGAGGACGCTCTTTTCCATCCGCCTCAGCATCTACTCGGCAACCGTGGCGGCGGTTCTCGCCACCGCTCTGGCCATCCCCTCTGCCTACGCGCTATCCCGTTGCGACTTCCCGGGGAAGGATGCAGTCGATACCATACTGGAACTGCCGATGATTGTCTCCCCCGCCGCCCTCGGCGCAATGCTTCTCATCTTTTTCAACAACCCGCTCGGGAGCTGGATTCAGACCCACGGGGTACAGTTCGTTTTTGACAGCAACGGAATCATCCTTGCCCAGTTTGTGACAACCCTCGGCGTCGCCACCCGCCTGACCAAGGCGGCGATGGATGAGATCCCGCGGCGATACGAAGATGTGGCACGAACCTTGGGGGCATCTCCCGCAGCCGCCTTTTTCAATGTGACCCTGCCGCTGTGCAGACGGGGATTGATTGCGGCGTTCATCCTCTCCTGGGCAAAGGCCATGGGGGAGTTCGGCGCCACCATAACCCTGGCCGGGACCATGGCGATGAAAACCGAGACCCTTCCCATCGCGATCTTCATGAAGCTTTCAACCGCCGATATCGACGGAACGGTTGTGCTGATCCTCATCATGACGACCATTGGGATCGGCACCCTGTATGCGGTCAGGCTGATCGGCAGAAAAGGGCAAAATGCTTGAGCTAAGGAACATTGCAGCGAAAGCCGGGACCTTCGCCCTAAACGATATCTCCCTGGCCGTAGAACAGGGAAGCTGTCATGTCATCGTTGGCGCCACCGGCTGCGGCAAGACACTTCTGCTGGAGTCAATCCTCGGCTTCAAAAAGCTTTCCCGGGGAAACATCCTGCTCGATGGTCGGGAGATCACGAACCAGCCGCTGGAAAAACGCCATATCTCTTATGTTCCGCAAGACCTGGCGCTCTTCCCCCATCTGACGGTGCAGGACAACATACTCTACGGCTTGCGCATGAAGGGGATCAAGGACCCGGAGCACACCCGGATGGTGGAGCTGCTCATGGAAACCGTCGGCATCAAGGAACTGGCGCGCCGCTCCATCCGAAACCTGAGTGGAGGAGAGCGACAGCGGGTTGCCCTGGTCAGAGCAATCGCTGCGG
>CAIUXU010000408.1 GCA_903903205.1 uncultured Syntrophobacterales bacterium | reverse complement strand
TGCCCCGCCACGGTGGTAAGAACAACCGTCTTTGTAAGGCAGCGCGTCTCCCGGCAAAAGTCCACGGCCGCCCTGTCGAGGTATTGATAGAGCGTCCGCTCGCCGGTGTGAAACAGCTCATCCTTCTGCGGCGCATCCAGCGCATCCAGCATCAGATTGGTCAACGTCTTTCCGTCCATACGTCGTTACCTCACATCATCCTTGGGATTCGACATAACTTTCTCCTTATTCGTTTTCTTCCGGCGAACGGCCGCATTTCGGGCAGCATTCCGGATTCAGATACATTCGGTCGTCCGCCAGATACCGTGTCTTGCATGAACCGCAGACGTAGAGTGGCAAATCCGTGATGTCGCATTCCCCCGTCACAACCACGGTGGGGGATACATCCGGGTAAATTTTGAAGTAACAGCCGCCGTTTTTCGCAATGCGCGGCATCCCCGAGAGCGTTCCGTCGGCCATCCGTGCAAGCGCAGTCGTTAAATCGCGGGCCGGTTTTGTGAGCAAACCCACGGCAAACGCCCGGAAATAAAAGCTTACCCCTCCCGTCCGCAAACGAAAGACGGTCGGCACGCCGCCCAGGATCTCATCCGGCATCTCGTCGGCCATCTGCTGGGCATAATCGAAGGAAAGGTCCATGTCGTCTGAAAGGGTGGGATATCCCTTGTGATAATACGTCGCGCCTCGATGAAGAAACCCCAATACTTTGGGGCTCCCCGAAAGGGTTGCGTCAGCATAACTGGGCCATCCTGTACCACCGGACATCGGCTATTCCTCGGCGCTCAGCACTTCGTTTGCTTCGGCAGGTTCCGCGGTCGTCGCTTCGGCCTGTACGACCATTTCATAAGCAAAATCCGCAAACGAAATCGTTCTTGCCTGTCCCCACCAGTCGGGGCGTTTGGGGAACCACTCCATCCACGTCTTCGGCGCGGTCGCGGCGGTGGTCTTCTTGCCACCGCTCTTGCGCCGGATGTAGTTGATCGCATCGAGCTCGTCGGTGTTTTTGATCTCCGTCTGGAAATCCCCGGCGGCCGTTCTGGCTGCTTGCAGTTGCGCTTCGTAGTGGGCGGTTGCTTCCTTGTTGCCGGCCCGTTCCCACCAGGCCAGGGCGGCCTCGCGCTGAACCAGCGGCAAAATATCTAACTCGTTCCGGGATTGCAGGGGGGTGCCATCCTTGTAGGCGTAGCGGCCATTCGCGTGGAGATAGACCGAAGTCCCGCCGCTGGTTCCCCAGGTGCGAACGATCTTCACCTCGCGCTGTCCGCCTCCCGGCATTTTGACATAAAGTGTTTGTGCCATTCTTTTTTTCCTTTCGTTCGTGTAGGGGCACGGCATGCCGTGCCCCTACATCTTTAATCTCCGATAAAGAGGATCTGCAACGTCACGGCAGCGGGCGCGCTGTCGTGGGGCAATTCGATCATCGGCCCGATATCGTAGGTCGTATCGACGGCGGTTTTTGGTATCCGCACGTTTCCTTCCGCGCCGAAAGAATCCTCGACCAATGAGCCGGTATCGGTCTCTCCGCCCGCAGTGGTCGATCCCGTTCGGATGCCCTGGGTGAAGATCTTGATCTTCCGGTTCGTGGCATCATACTTGTAGATGAAGCCGTTGGCGGAGGGCTGTTCGATCAAACCCATCTTGATTTCATTGCGAAAACCGAACACACCGATCGCGGGCATCGGCACGCCGCCCGTATCGTAGTTCAGTGTCGCGTTTCCGAAAGCAACGGTCGCAATCGTCTGGTTCCGGCCTGCCGCACCGCCCGCAATCTCCCGGTCACGGGAGGCTATGGTCACGGTGACATCCGTGCTTGCAAAATGTGCCATCTCTCATTCTCCTTTTTGATCAGGCCGGAGCCGTAAGAACAGCCCCGGCCTGGAATGTTTACGCCGTCTCGACCATGTCGGACAGGTTGCCCGGTACTTCCGGCAGACACTTGACCAGCAGAAACGGCAAGACATGCCCGGTCTGGGCGCTTCCGCCCGCGTCGGTCGCGGCGGTGGTCAACTGCACCACCACCTCTTCGCCGGGTGCCAGGATGGTGCCTTTGGCCACGCGGTCAAACATCACCTTGCCTGCCGCGGTCGTCCCCAGAACGAGGTGCGCGATGTCGGCTGCGCCCCGATCCGTCTCAACCCCGGCAGTGGGTCGCTTGTCGAAATCGACCACGGGGGTGGTATCGGCCCCGGCGCAAACCTCTGTCACCGTGGCGCCCGCCAGAAACACTTCGCAGCGAAACGGCACGATGAAAGTCCCCATGTCGCCCGCAGTCTGGTCCATGTCGATGCCCAGCAGGTCGTTATAATCCACCGCAAGGTGCAGCGGCAGAGCAATCAAAACGTCATCGTTCAGCATGTTACCTCCTTGTTTCCGGTTGGTTAGGCCGTCTCAACCATGTCGGAAAGATTCCCCAGCACTTCCGGAATCTGTTTGACCAGCAAAAACGGTTTGATGTGCCCGGTCTTGGGCGATCCGGTAGCGGCGGTGACAAGCTGGACCACCACCTCTTCCCCCGGTTCCAGGACGGTTCCCTTGGCTACGCGGTCATACATCACCTTGCCTGCTGCGGTGGTCGCCAGGATCAGGTGGGCAATGTCGCCATCGCCGCGGGATGTGTCGTCGCCGGCGGTCGGCCGCTTGTCGTATTTCACGACGGGGGTTGTGCCGCTTGTCCCGATGCAGCTTTCGCAGACCACGGCCCCTGCGAGAAACACCTCGCAACGGTAGGGAATCACGAAACTGCCGACATCCGCCGGGCTCTGGTCCATATCGACCCCGGCTGCGTCGTCAAAATCCACCGCAAGGTGCAGCGGAAGCGCGATTAAAACGTCAGATCTCAACATGTTTTGGTACCTCCTTCATTCCATCGGTTTATCGAATCCGGGCGGGCATTAACCCGCCCGGCGTCATCCGTCATTGTTGGCGGGTGTTACAGCGACCCAACCTTGATGATCCGGCACTCGCGGTCCGTGGCGCTCTGGAACATCACGTCAAAAGCCACTTTCCCGTACCAGGCCACCGCTTTTCTGCGGCCGAAATCGCCCTGGAAATTCGGCTGTGCGCGGAGCTCGGGATACTCGATCTCGATCCGGCCAACGGCGTCTTCCCCGAAGACCACCCCTTCGCCAAGCACACTGCCCGAGCCCACGCCATTGCTGAAGGCGCTCTCGTGGTTGATTTCAACGAGGCGGATGCTCTCCACCATGCCGACTTCGCTCTTGTAGAGGAGGTCGCCCTTCTGCAGGTACTGGTGGAACGCCTGGATGACCCGGTCGTTCTTCAATCCGCGCAGCGCCTTGGTGGCGAAAAGACCGATGTAATGATCGCCGTCGTAAGCGGGGGTGTGGATGTCGTTGGCCAGGTAATCGCGGATCACGCCGAGGTGGTCCTTGGTCAGGTTACAAAGCGCGGTCGTGGAAGGGGTGCCGTCGGTGTCCATCGTCCCGCCGGTGAGGGAGGTCGGGATGAAACAGATCTTGGCATTGGTCCCGGTGAAGGCTTCCGCTGCGGCCTTGTCCATGCAGAGATTCATCTGATCTTTCAGAACCTTCTGCGCGCCGTCGTTCGGGCTGAGCATGGAGAGGTCTTCCGCAAGCGACGTGTATTCCGCGCCACGGCCCCACTCTTTGATGGTGATTGCATAATGGCCCATCGTGAGCTGGTCAATCGGGATGCGGATGTCTTCGGTAAGCTCCGCGGTCGTCGGCTCGGCTACCGGCTTGTAGTACGGCATGGTGATGGTATCGCCCATCTTCTTACCGAACTTGGTGATCTTTTTGGTGAACGGAACGATCTTGAACTGCAATGCGGCCAGCTTCAAAAGCTCTCCGGATAGTGCGTGACTCTTGTAAACACCGGTTTCGGCGTCCAGTGCCCAGGTAAAGGTCTTTCCCATTTGTGCTTCCTCCTCTATAGTCGTCTTCGATCCTGGGCGAAGTCAACGGCGTCGGCGAGGCTGACGGGCTTGTCGTCCTGCGCTGTGGCTCCCTTGCCGGCGGATGTGCCAGCGCCGGAAGTTCCACGACCCAGGGGGAGGTCGGCCGCCTGTTTCTTGCGGACACCCTCTGTAACCCTGGCCTCTTCTTCGGTCTTTAACTTCGCACGGATACTTTCGTGATATTGTTTGGTCTGTGACATGGCCCACTGAATCTGGTCGTCGAGCAACGTGGGCATCCCTTTTTCGTCTTTTTGCGGTGCATGGCCGGCATAACTCCAGAAGAGCGAATCATTGGCCTCATAACCCTCAGCGACCAATTTCTCCTGGACATACTTCGTTACCTTCGCCGTATCCACCGGGGGCGCTTCTGCCGCTGCCGCGTTCCGTTCGGTTTCTTGCGCGGGCGTGGCTGCGGGGGCGGTTCGTCCCTGCGTCTGATAGCGTTCGTAAATGTCGATGTCGGCCTGGCTCAAGAGCGTGGCTGCTTTTTTGCGATACTCTTTGTCCTCCGGATCGAGCCCGTCGATCTCTTCGAGCGCCTGTGCGCGTCGCGTCGCGGCGTAATCGATCACGGTTGCCCTGGCGGCAGCCGCTTCCGCCCGGAGGCGATCGGCGTTCTGGAGGCGATACATCTCCTCCTCTACGGCCTTGGCGCGCTGTTCGGCCTTGGTCGTCCGTCCCTGGAGTTCCCGGTAGCCCTTTTCGGCCTCGGTATGGTCTTTGAACCGGAAGCCGGTCTCGGGGAGCATGTCTCCCTTTTTGGTGCGAGCCGCGATCTCTTCAGGTGTTTCGCCATCCGCCTTTGTTGTGTCGCCTGCCGGAAGATCCTCTCCCTTGTCTGTTGCGTTTGGTTCGTCGTCCGTGGTGGTGTCGTCAGGACCCGTTGAACCGGGAATGAGTGGTGCGGCAGCCGTGTCAGGGTCTCCCCCGTCAAACGTTTGCTGCCCTTCCCTCATGGCCTGGTCGAGGTCGGGTGTGGTCTGCATATCCTCGTTGGAATTCTTTGCCATAACTGCTCCTTATGCGGCGTGTTCCCGGTTCCCGGGGGCCGTGTTATTCCTTCTTCACATACCGCTCGAAAATCTGTTTTGACGCCGCACGGGCCAGCCCTTCCTTGACGCCCATCTCCTGGAGGATCATCACATAAGCCGCTGCCTCGGGATCATCCTTGATCAGCGCGTCAATCCGCTTCGTCAATTTCCCGTTGACCAGCTCCAGAATCTTCGCGCCCGCCTCGGTCTTCGTCACCTCAAACCAGTCAGCCTGCTCCTTCAGCATGGCCTCCTGCTGTTTCTCGTTCGTGTAGTCGCGTTCAGCCGTAACCTGCTCCAACGGCCGTCCGGTAACTGGATCGATTCTGACTCCGGAGTTAAGCATTCTGCGCTCCTTCTCCCGCCATTCCGGGTGTTGCCGCTGTCGGCGTTTGGGTTGGGTTTTGTGTTGGAGTTTGCTGTGCGCCTATCTGGTCCATCTTCGCCATCAGGTCGGTCGTCTGCCCGGCCTGGGCGATATCCTGCTGTTGCTGCTGCGCCTGCTGCTGTGCGGCAAGTTGCTGATACTGTTGCGCCTGAATCTGTTTGGCCTCATTCTCGTTCACGATGATATTCTCGTCGCGGAGATTCGTACGGGTTTCGATCGCCTTCAGGATCTCGTAAGGTTTCAGGTATGGGGTAAAGACACTGGGCTGCCCGCCCTGACCGAGGAGCGGCAGGATGAGCGTGCGGATATTCATGAGCGCCTCGTTCTCGCGCATCAGCGCCTGCATCCCTGAGACATGGAATGCGCCGTCAATCGGCGGCACACCGCTTACGCCATTGGGCGAGTAGGGATCGGCGTAAATCCCGAATTCCTGCAACTCTTTCTCCGTGAAAATCCGCTGATAATCGGCGTAACCGGCATGGTGATAGATCATCTCCGCGCCGGCGCAGATCGCGGCAATGGCGCCCGCCTCGATGTTCTCGCCCATGAGCGAATAGACGCCCAGCGCCTGGTCGAGGTTTTGGGCCGATTCGCGGTAGGTCATGTCTTTGCGGAATCCCGGAAGCCCCTGGATGCCGTCGGTCACAAGCGAACCACGTTGAAAGTTCTGGTCGTGGTACTGCATGTTGGCCAGGATCTCGTTGGTCACGAATCGTCGCTGCACGGAACGGACCGCCTGCTGGCCATTGGCGGTGTCTCTCGTGATATACTCCTTGCCGGGGTAGGTCTTCACGTCGGCGGGGTTGTCCAGCGCATCGATGTTGATTTCGTGCATCGGGTTTACGATCCAGAGGAGGTAATCCTGGTGCAGGCACATGATGTTGCACATCGCCTCCCAGACCGTAAGCACCCCTTCCAGCAGTCCGCGCCCGCCAAAGCAGAGAAGGTCAGGCATAGGCGAAAAAGCGCACCCTGGCCAGCGGAGCGTTTCGTAACTGTTCTTTTCGGGCAGGCGGATCACCCGGCCACCGGCCACGGTGTAACGCGCATTGGGCAGCAGGAGATCGCCTTTGGGTCCAAGGATCGTCCCCCAGAATTCAGAGACTTGCACCATCTTGCGGAATTCGGACCGCTGCCAAATCTGCTTTTTCCGTTCGGCAATCGCCTCTTTCGTCAGGAAGTCGTCGGCGGTGGTCTCCGTCTCTTCGATGCAGCGGGCCACGTTGCGATACTGTCCGTTCTTTTCGCCTTCCTTGAGGATGTACCAGTCCAGATATTCCTGATGAATCCAGTAGATGCCGGACTGGTTGTCGCGGCTCATCGAATCGGGGTCTCGGTGAATCTTCCACGGCTCGACCAGGCAGTATTCAAGGCCACGGCCCGGCACGAAGCGCGGGATCATCTCCATCGAAACGCCGATGGCAAGCGACATGGTCACCGCGTCGGTGAACCGGATCGTGAAATTTGCGGCCTGCTCGTTCAACTGATCGTCCATCACCCGCTGCCAGAACCGCCCGGCCCGCTCGTCCTTCGGATTGCGGACAGAGAGAAACTTCGGCGTGAATGCCTTTTTGATTGCGCTTGCGCCATACTGGACCGTGGCGAACGGCTTGGGGATGACAATCTGCGACTGCCAGGGCTCTTTTTTGGAGTAGGAGACCGGCTTGTTTTCCTTGTAGCAATCGTAGCAATCCAGTTGTGTCTTGCGGATCTCCTCCATGGCGGCAGCCGATTGCTTGACGCAATCCTGAAGATAGTCCACAAAGTGCTTCTCTTCCTCGCCCGCATAAGCCTGCGCCGCCTCTTCGCGTTCGGCAAGCTCCTGCTCGTCCATGTTCGGCTTTGCAACCTGATCCTGCCCCCGCGTGATCTCCCGGGCGCGCATCAACAGCTCTTCAGTCCGTGGGTCTTTGAGTTCCATCTCAACTTTTCCCTTTGTTTTTGTAGTACGCTACCCGTTCCTCAACCTTGGCCACCGCCTCCGGAGAGGGCTTTACCTTCCCGAAATACTGAAGGACTTTCCCGCCGTCCTGAGACATCAGGGCATATTCCTTGCGCTTGGTTTTCGGGTTAACTTTTTGGGTTAACATTTCCACACCTACAATCCCGCCCCAGGCGCGTTCGGGAAAACCCTGTCAAAGTTTCGCTTGAATAACCGTGTCGCGCCGCCAATCTTCCAGTCTCCGTGATTTGCCCGGCAACCGGGGTGGCATTTGTGCGGATTCGGCGCGCCATTCCAGCCATCGGCGGGCGTGGTCTCTGATCCGCAATCGGTACACTTATAGATCTCGGTTGATTCTCCCGGAGCGTCGTAGGGGCCACCCTGCCGCAGTTCAAAGTAACGGTCTTTTTTACCCTTGACGGCCATTGTGCTTCTCCTTCAGGATCGCCTCTGTGACCAAATCCAGCGCATCCTGTAATGTTCCCAACATCAAATCCCTGCTGACAAGCAACTTCCCGCTGAGCTGATTATTCGCCTCGTAAAGACACTGCCTGACCTGGTTCAACTCATCCAATCCCATTTTCAGATCCTTCCCTGCCCCACTGCTATCGGATAACCTTGCGGGATCATCGCGTTTCCGGATCTCCCGCCCGATGCGTAACTCAAAATTCGATTCATCTCCGCCTGTGGCGCCTTTCGTTTGCGATTCCGGGTCGCGTCGTTGGGCATGAGCGTGGAGACCAGATAAATAAACGACTCGCCCGGATGGGAGTGTTCATCCTTTACCGGGGTCGTCCCCATGATATGGCCGGAGTTGTCAATCTTCCAATGCCAGCCGCCTTTGAGCGCACGGTTCAAGACCTTGGCGGAAGCGGAGAGGATGATCGCGGGGATACCGTCGCCGACAAGCCTTTTCAGGTGATGCGTCGTCGGCTCGATCCGGTTGGTCCAGCGGGATGGTCCGGGTTCAAAACGGGTTTTCAGCATGTCGCGAATCACTTTGGCGCCGGAGCGTTTCTTGCTGCTTTGATCGGCGGTGGCCATGGACGGGTCGCCTACATCCCGCCAGTCGTCGAGAATCTTCCCTTTATACTTGGGTGTGGCCAGGAGCGGCAGAAGCTGCTCCTCGATCAACTCCTCGACTCCGCAACCTTCGGCATAGAGAGAATCGTGGATGACCAACTGTCCGGCGGGATTGTATTGGGCGATGATACAACACGGATGCCCGAAACCGTCCCAGGCGCGAATGCCTTGCAAATCAGGATAGACGGGGAGGATCTTCTGCGACATGTGGATGGCCGGGTTATATGGCGCAAGAACCTTCTTGCCCTCCATGACCGTCGCGACATTTCCCTCGACGTATCGCTCCCACTTGCCCTTGTCGTCTTTAAACGCGGCCTGGTTCATCGCACGCTGTATTGGGGTCAGGTGGGTGTTCTCTCCCTTGGGGATGAAGAAAGTATCCTTGTAGATGATCGTGCCGTCCTCTGCGGTCATGTATTCGTGGGGGTCGTCAATGAGATCGCTCGTCCAGTGGGTGTCGTCGCCGGGGTTGTGGAGCACCTGGAGGCGTGGAAACGATCCCTTCTGCCGTCCGGCGCGGGCAATCGCCATCAGGAAAACCTCTTTGGGCAGCCCGGCGTTTGCGCGCTCATGGATTGGCGCGGGCTCCTCCAGGGTGATGCACCCATACAGCGGCCCCTGAAGCTTGGAGATCGATGCCGGGTCGTCGATGCCGAAAAGATCAACATCGACCGGCGGATTCGTGCGAATGTGGAGCTTCTTTGAGTTGTCCTTGAAAACCGCCCAGTCTCCTAGAATTTCCGTTACTGTCTGGACCGTTGATGTCTTGATATTTTCCAACGTATCGCGTATCCATGCGGCTTGTAAGCGGATTCCGCATCGTGCGGCGTGGTGAATCATCCCGACAACACCTGTGAACGACTTTCCCTCCCCCATGGGTCCGACAAGCTGCACGATATTGGCGCGGCTCTGAACGAATTTCTGCTGTGTGGTGGTGAGGGCAAAGATCAGGTCTTCACGGGCCATCAGTCTTTGCCTCCCTTGATGACCAGGAAGCGGCCGGTGTTCTCGTCCTTCTCCAGGCGGTCGTCGTTGCCGAGGATGAAGACGTTGCCTTCCTTCTCGCCCATGAGGCCCGCGTAACGGAGTTTCATTTCGATGATGTTGCTGGCCCGCTGCATCGCAAGCAGGCGCGCCCGCTGGACGGCAAACTCGTCGGCCACAAAGCCAATCGCCTGCGCCATGATCTCTTTGACGGCGAGGGTCCGCGCATCTTCCAGCTCTTCAGCTTCGGTATGGACGGCGTTCTTGTTCGCGGCGAGAATGACCGACACCCATTCATCCAGCTTGGCGGCAATGTTCCGCCCGGCCAGACGGTGGGCAAAAGCGGCGTTGTCTTCCTGCGCCCAGTCCAGACACTGCGCCTCCATCGTCTCCAGGGCTGTCAAATCGCCGGGGACATGGGCCTGAACATGGTCAGAGAGGATCTTCTGCGTCTCTTCGCGGCGCTCTTCGCGGGTGCGTTTGAGATATCGGGAAATGGTGGGCTGTGATACGGTGAATCCTTCCGCCTTCAATGCGGACGAAATGGCTTCAGAGGTCGAAGTGCCAGAAGCGATCAGATCCTCGATCCGCTTCACCAACCCCAGCTTTTCAATCTTGCTCGCCATCGATTATTACTCTCGCCGCGCAATGGCGGCATTTGCCCACATTACGGATTCTTCCAAGCAGGTAACCGCCAAAGCTTTTTCCCGGCTGTCCGGGCAAGCCGCCGCGATGATCCCCGCAAGATCTTTCGCCGCAGCGCGGATAACAAGATATTTCTCAGGCTGCCCTGTTTTCGGCGCGTGGTATTGGAAGCGAATGGTGATCTCATCTTTGGTCAGCAGGTCCGGCATGCCACTCCTCAAAAAAACAGTAACGCGACCTTTACATTAAGGCGTGTGGGGGCCATGATGGTCGGCGGATCATGCAGCAGCCCCCACACGGGGTGAGAATTACGGCATCTTTTTACCACGGGTTTTTTTTAAGAGAGGGGACGAGAAGCGATGACAGTAGAGTTTAGTCACCATCGGTCGTATTTAGGAACTATCGACACTAAAAAAAATAAAAATAATCCTTGACAAGCCTTTTTAAAATGATCGAAAAACGAAGAATACTGAATAATCCGTGGAGATCTGACGACCCAGCGCTCGGCTCACGTCGCCGATGGTTTGGACATTAAGGCGGCAGTTTGGACATTAAGGCGTCGGTTTGATATCGAAACCGATGCGACCCTGCGCCAATCTTCCGCCCTGGCATCCCCCGCCCCTTCCTCCTCCCGCAAGACCGACCGGCCGCCCTGCGCCACTTCAGCGCTAGCATCCCCCGCCCCCGGTCACCTTCCAACAGACCGTTGCTTGCTCCGCTCCGTTCCGAACCCAAACGCAAAAGTTGAGAAATTTCCATACCAATGGAGATGATAGGGGGGGAGGGAGTCCCAGTCCGGGGCTTTCGGTTTCCGGGTCCGGCCAGTCAGACACCAGATGTTGTGGTCCGACTGAGTGAGCCACCACCTGTAGTGGTACCCACCCCACCCAGGTCGAAGCGAGACACCAAGGCACCCATCCCATCAGCAGGCGAAGCCATCCAGCCGCGCGCCCGAGCTCCAGGCCAAGCCAGGGCAACCACCCATAGGTGAATCCGAAGCGCCGCCCTGCCGCCGACGATCGTCTCCCGGTTATCCGGTCATCCGATCGCCACCTGGTCTTTCGGTAATCCGATCTTCCGGCAGGCAGCCCGAGGCACCCAGATCCGGACGATAGATCATCCACCCTCGCCGACGATCGAAGCCCCAGGGCGATCTGCGTGAGCCCAATCGCCTGCCCGACCCTCGCCATCAGACCAGGTCCACCTCGCGACACCGATTGAAAACTTTCCCGGATCTAGGAAAGGTCGAATGTCGCATAACGCATAATAGGTAAACTTTGCCTATTCACTAAAACTACCGATATCATTATCAAATCAGAATTGTGTAATATTATGGAACACTTTTTTGACCCTCGTTTTTATCAAAAGTGGTGGATAAGTGCCGTTTGTGGCAGTTATCAACAGCCCATCAAATGTCTCATTTCCCGGCAATCGACCCTACAACCGCCTCGCCCTCGCCCATTTTTTGATTCATTGTGAACCTCAAAACTGCATAATCCGGGAACCACCATCCATTCCTGCATTCCAGCCAAACCCGTTTCCCCCACCCCCCAACACCCAACTAAGACCATCCGATTCGGCATCCTCGCGCTGGCGCCAATGAATCGACCTGCCGGAGCCCCACCCAAAAAAAGCGCCTGGCGAGCCCTGCTAGCAAAAATATTCACTCCCCTATCACTTTCCCGCAGTCATAAAATTCATTTCGCCTGCGGTCAAAGGAGTATGGCCGGCGGACAGATCGGATTCAGATGGCGACAGCGGCAGCGGATCTTCCCGACGCCAGGTCCGTTTGAATACCTCCGGTACCGATTTTAGTGGCGCTGCCTCGGTTTTGCCTGCGTTTTGCCTGCGATGTTAAAGTCATCCATCACCTTGTATTTGATAAATAAATTCCTTTTCGCCTGCGTTTTCACCGTTTTTTACCTCCACTGCTTAGGCTACTTACCAGTAGTATACTACCCCGCGCCTGCGTCACTAAAAATATGAAAAGTAAACTATACAATGCATGTTAAAAACGGTAAAAACGGAGGCAAAACGGGAATAATGCAGTGATGTTATCATGTTGCTCGATTTAAAAACGCAGGCAAAACGCAGGCAAAACCGAGGCAGCGCCACTAAAAACGGTACCGCATAGGGTAAATCTCGGATAAAATGGTCGGTTCGAAAATGGGTAAAGGGGTCGGGGGTGCCCGCGGGAAGGCCCGCGCACCGATTCGAATATTAAGATGGACACTACAAGTTGAGCCGACCGATCAGGTGATCGCTATTCTCTGGGCCTCGGCGCCCTCTCACGGTACATCCGCATCTTCTCCAGGACCTCATCGCTCATCGTCTGATGATCGCATGTGTAATCTTCACGCACGCGATAACGGATAGAGCCGTTCATACCGATCCGCCGACACCGGGGCTCAGTCCCCAGATCCGCGCCGATCCCATGAACCACCGCCGCCGGGATGAAATCCTGGCACGATTCACAGTTCTGGTTTGTGTTCGTCGATCCTTTCCGATACCGGCTATCGATCTTCGCTTTCAGCTTTGCCATTGCTCCCATACTGCTACCCCTCTCGGCCTTTCTTCGATGTTGAATACGTAACAGAACATTGCCGCGACGCGAGGAACTCTTTCCCGCACTCTCCGCATTCAATTACCCCGTCGTCAAATTCCACTTCCGCAGACAGGACATCCCAAGAGTCCTGCATCTCTACCCCGCAATAAGGGCATGTTATATTGTCCGTGTAGTCAGTATCTATCTCAGCCATATTCACCTCCTACTTAATAGTCTTGGTAATAACTCTAACCGGCTTCCCTTGCTTCTTTAATTTGTCGATTTCAAAATGAACGTTTTCTTCCATGTAGACGTACCTCAGCTCCCTATTCCGCGAGTCAAGGATAACTTTTACTTCCCGCATGATGGGCCTCCTCCGTTAGGATAATAAGGGAAAGTATTAGCCATCATCATGGCTGCATATAGAGGCATCATAGGGAGTACTTTGGTTGGAGTCTTCCTACGACTCTCCCAATACTCTTTTTCTGCCAACATTTCTGCTTCCCTTCGCTTCTGTGATTGCTCCATCCGTTGCTCAAAAGAGCCTCGTCTCTTCGCTTGTCCCATTTTCGTATCCTCCCTTTCCGTCTGCGATTACCTTTCCGCATTGACAAGGAGTTCCTTTTGGAACGCACTTCTCCTAGTGTCTGCCGCTTTTTTCACCATTATCCGGATGTCGTCACGTAAATCAGCGGAAGATTTCTGCAAACACTCAATGACCGTGTAAGCACACGCCGCTTCACCTTTTGCTACTTCCAGTTCATTCTCCAGATGCCTGATCTTCTTGTCTTGCACTTGCAACAGTATAAGATTATTCGCTTGATGTTTGTGCTGTATGGATAGCCTTTCTGCCAATTTATCACAGCGGTCTTTCCAGTATTCCAGAGTCCCGTATTTCGTCTCAGGGGCAAAAGCCCCTGTGCTCATCTCACTCATGGTGTTCCTCCTTAATACATGTCATCCGGACTATAACATCGCCGGAACGCATTCTTTTTTAGGGACTGGTCGTACTGGGGTGCCCTCTTCGCACGCAAAAGAGCCGGAAATCGCCCCATGTAATATCCAGCCTCACGAGCAGAGGCGACCATGTTCCAGCGTGCCGCAGCCGGCGATCTTGCAAAAGTGTAACATCGATATTCATCAGTAAAGACTTCGTACGCCACAAGGGCCTTGCTATTATTAATCATAGTGCGCCTCCTTAAAATTACAGGGCCGTGACTTGCCACGTCTCGATCCGGGCAGCGGTGATTAACCGCCCACCCCCTGCCGTCATGCTCGGCCTACCCTGTTTATCAAAAAAAATCCGTCCGTCTATCAACATGAGCAGGGCAGTAGATCCGCGGCATCTTATTCAGCTCTACAATGTCCCTGACAATGTGCATCGCCCAGCAGGTAGGGCATTTCGCTACCACCTTGGGGCCTGCTTTTCTTTGATGTCCCGGCGTAGCTTTTCTCTCCCCTTTCAACTTCTTTCCAGCACACATCTTGCCTGCTCTACTGCGTGCTTCTCTCAGACACTCAGGGCACAACTTTCCGAATCGGGAGACACATCCTTTTCCGCAAGCGCAGTATTTCTTATTTGCATTACCATAGAGATAGGTAACGTATTCTTTAAGCGGATTTGTCATATCTCCCCTCCGCCGAATTGACTCCCTTTTGTCGCTGCCTTCCCCCTACTCGCTCCAGAAACGTAAACAGATCTTCACCAGGGCGGGGATCGATGTGTGGATGTGTGATGCAGGAGCATACCTGCCCCCGATAAAAGCCGGTTCCAAGACATTGCGTACACTTCATTTGGTTTCCTTTTCGATAAGCCCCGGCGCCAGCCCCAGACGCTGCGGCTCCATTCGTAATTTCAATTCCAGCCTTGCCAGAAAATTCCACACCACCTGGGCCTCGTGCCGGAGCCCCGATTCCGGATCGATCTCTTCCCGCTGCATCCTTAGCAGGTGGCGCCAGGCTGCGTGGGTGTACCGCTGGATGCCATCAGGCACTGCCTGCCATCCACCGGGAGAGTATTTCTTAGCGCCGTATGTGCTCACCTTGGCGATCTCCTCCAGGGCCAGGGAGAAGTCCGCCAGGAGCCCGGCCATGATCTTCCCCTGGTCGCCCTTGGCTCCTGGGGCGTGAAAATCCATCCCGTTTGGTTCGATTTCTTTATCTTGTATATTCACATCCCCTCCGTATCTACCGCGAACTTCCCCGGTGTCCACGACAGGATAATTTTCTCTTCCCGGAGAACGGTGTTGAGCTCCTCAAACGCATCCACCAGCTCCCTAGGGACTCTATAGTCGTCATCGGTTGGCAGTGAGTCCTCATACACGTCTGCGATCTCTATCTCGGTGGCGTAGACGGGCTCGCAGATAATCAGGCGGAGCGAAGACGCCGGTTCCCCGTTCCATTCGAGATAGCCTTGCAAGTCTTCGTCTGAGTAGAAATACTTATCGGCCACATCCGAATACAGCATCGCTTCCCCGTCCCACTTCTTTCGGGGCATCTTCTCGTACTTCTGTAATTCCTTTTTTTCGTGACAGGGTGTGCAGTAGGCATTTTTATCGATAAGCGCCCCGCACTCGGAGCAAGGACGATGCGTACTCCCGTCGTATCGAGCAAGGCGTTCGTCCACCCCATAGAAATGTCCCTTGGCAGACACCCACCCCGTAACGGTTTGCAGTGTTGCCGCCGCATCGTCGGAAGGTAAAATTATTGTTTTCATCAACTCTCCTCACCAAAGCATCATTTTATCGGTAGCATCTTCG
>CAIUXU010000407.1 GCA_903903205.1 uncultured Syntrophobacterales bacterium | reverse complement strand
GGCCACTATCCGGCAGAACAGGTTCCAAACGAAGTATATGACGAGCTCTACGGATTTTTCAAATCCTGATTTCCATAGCAAATCGTGGACGCAATCCTGATGAAATGTGGAAAGGCTTGACGACCTTTATGTTAAGTTTGATTACGGAAACGGAAATGATAGGAGGAGGGTTCGAATGAATATCAAAAACGCCCAGGATTATCTGAAAAGTCTGCGGAAGCTGAATCACAAAGTCTATTACAAAGGTAAAAGAATAAAGGATGTGACCCGCCATCCGGCCACGGCCCCCCATGTCCGGGCTGCAGCCATGACCTATGCCCTGGCAAACGACCCGGAATATAAAGAGCTGGCCACAGCCGTCTCCCATCTGACCGGCAAGACCATCAGCCGTTTTACCCATGTGCACCAAAACATGGAGGATCTGATCAAGAAAATTAAGCTGCTGCGCGTCCTGGGTCAGAAAACCGGTTCCTGCTTTCAGCGCTGCGTGGGGCTGGACGGAATTAATGCCGTTTATTCGGTTACTTATGAGATTGACCGGAAATGCGGCGCCGATTATTTCGAGCGGTTCAAGAAATGGCTGACCTATATCCAGGAGGAGAATCTGATGGTGGTCGGGGCGATGACCGATCCCAAGGGTGACCGCTCCAAAGGGCCGGCCGAGCAGGTCGATCCAGACCAATACCTCCGCATCGTCGACCACCGGGACGACGGCCTGGTCATCCGCGGCGCCAAGCTGCACATGACAGGAGGGGTCAACTCCCATGAGATCCTGATCATGCCGACCACGGCCATGGATGAGAAATCCAAAGACTACGCCATCGTTTGCGCGATCCCGGCCGACACCCCCGGGGTGACCATGATCTTCGGCCGCCAGGCCAATGACGACCGCAAGGACAACCGGGAGCGGATCGATTCCGGGAACCCCCTTTTCGGCGGCGTCGGCGGCGAGGCAGTCATCGCCTTCGAAGATGTGTTTGTCCCCTGGGAACGGGTGTTCATGAACGGAGAGACGGAATTTACCAACGCCTTGGTCTATCGTTTCGCTGCCCACCACCGGGCCAATTACGGAGCCTGTAAAACCGGTCTGATCGATGTGATTACCGGAGCGGTGACCTATCTGGCCCAGATTCAAGGCACTGCCACCGCCTCCCATGTGCGGGACAAGGTGACGGAGATGATCCATCTTGGCGAAACTCTTTACAGCTCTTCGATCGCCTGTGCGGCCGAAGGCTGGCCGACCCCGTCCGGCGCATTCATGGTCGATACGATGTTGGCCAATGTGGGCAAGCACAACGCCACCCGTTTTCATTTCGAAGTGGCCCGGCTGGCGGCCGATCTGGCCGGTGGCTTTCTGGCAACGCTGCCCAGCGAATATGATCTCAATAGTGAAGAAACGGGGCATCTGGTGAAAAAATACTTCTCCGGTGTGGCCGGGATTGCCACCGAAGAACGGATCAAAATCGGCCGGCTGATCGAGAGCCTGACCGGTGGGACGGCCTTGGTGGAGTCGATGCACGGCGCCGGCTCCCCGCAGGCCCAGCGGGTGATGATATTCCGGGAGGGGAATCTGGACAAAAAGGTGAAACTGGCAAAGGCTTTGGCCGGTATTGCACCGGAATAAAGACGGAAAGGCGCTTGCCCCCCCTATCGACTGGTGGCTTCTGGTCAAGCTTTGGATAACTGTTGCTGCACTATGATTCTTGTACACATATCAGCGATGACAGTTCAAATGGGAAGCCTCACTCTGATTTCAAGGACTGACGAACATCATTTTTTGAACCCGCTTTTACCCATTCAAATACTAATGTTC
>CAIUXU010000406.1 GCA_903903205.1 uncultured Syntrophobacterales bacterium | reverse complement strand
CTCTTCCAGGAGCTGGGAAAAACCGTTCTGGTCGCCACGAGATCTCTGAGCGGATTGAGCAGCGCCGCCAGAAATCCCCGGGACCAATCTCGCAATCATCTCTTCTGACATAACCTTCATTCTGACCCTCCCTTGTCCCTGCCGAGGATATATACAAGGTTTATGCCAAGCGCTTATTGCCCATGGCCGGAAGCGGCCTGACCGCTCAACTGGCCGCAGGCGGCGAGGATGTCCCTGCCGCGACTTGCGCGGAGGATGGCGGTGTAGTGGTGGTCCAGGAGGATCTGTTGAAAGGCCGA
This sequence comes from uncultured Syntrophobacterales bacterium, assembly GCA_903903205.1. Classification (GTDB taxonomy): domain Bacteria; phylum Desulfobacterota; class Syntrophia; order Syntrophales; family UBA5619; genus UBA5619. Next base: position 2,594 of record CAIUXU010000406.1, on the reverse strand, counting down.
GACAGCCTCCGGGGTTGGGGTCCGGTAGGGGGCGCCCGGAAACTCGTTGAAGGCGATGAGGTTCAGCTTGCAGCGGATGCCGCGGAGCAAACGGGCCAGTTTTTCCGCATCCGCCGGAGAGTCGTTGACGCCGGCCATGAGGATGTACTCGAAGGTCAGCATTCGCCGCCCCGGCATCGGGTAATCCCTGCATGCAGTGAGCAGCTCCCGGAGCGGATATTTCCGGTTCACGGGCATCAGCTCATTGCGCCGCCGGTCGTCCGGTGCGTTAAGGGAGATGGCAAGATTGACGCAGATATCCTTCCCCAGTTTTACAATCAGCGGGGCGATGCCGCAGGTGGAGACGGTAATTTTCCGGTTGGAAAAACCGAGACCGTGATCGGATGTGAGAATCTTGATTGCTTTCAGCGTGTTGTCATAATTAGCCAGCGGTTCCCCCATTCCCATCAACACGATATTCTTGATCTCTGGTCCCTCGGGCGTGTGGCGCCGAAGCATCGTCATCTGGCCGGTGATCTCGGAGGGGAGGAGGTTTCGGCTGAGTCCCTGCCGTCCGGTCAGGCAGAAGCGGCAGCCCATCGCACAGCCCGCCTGGGTGGAGATGCAGGCGGTCCAGTGGTTCCGGCCGGGGATCAAAACGCTTTCGATAAAGAGTCCATCCTCGATGCGGAAGAGGATCTTTTTCGTCCCGTCCGACGCGGTCTGAATCCGGTCGATTGCCGGTTCGGCGATTCGGGTGATCTCCTCCATCCGGGCGCGGAATTCCTTTGCGAGGGTTGTCATCTCGGAAAAGGAGGTTGCTCCGCCGATGTAGAGCCATTTCATCATCTGCCGTGCGCGGTACTTCTCCTTGCCGAGGCTGGAAATCAAAGCCTCGATCTCCTCCAGGGAGAGGTCACGGATGTTGGGCAGGAGTGTCATAATTGCACCCGACGTCGATTCATCATCTTATTCCTTCGGGAGAAGGATGATTGCGATTCGGCGGTTCCTCGCCCGTCCTTCGGGGGTTTCATTTTCGGCAATCGGCTGGTGTTCCCCAAAGGCAACCGCCGAGAGCAGGGCGGGATCGATTCCCTCCTTTTCGAGGAACCGGGTGACGTTAAGCGCCCGCGCTGCGGAAAGCTCCCAATTTGTGGGATACTTTTTTGCGAGGGCCCCGCCAATCGGAACGCTGTCCGTGTGTCCCTCGACCCGGATCACCTTGTCCGTCACAGTCATCAGAATCTCGACGACGCGCTTTAGAACGCCCAGGCCTGCCGGACGGATTTCCGTCTGACCGGAGTCGAAAAGGATCTTGTCCACAACATCCATGGTCAGTTTCCCCTTGAGCTCGGTAATGGCGATCTGGCCCTGCGCGATTTCGCTCTTCAGCTCTGAGAGGAGGTCCTCGTAGGTCTTGCTGACCTTCACAACTTCCACCTCTTTTGTTTTTTTCATTTCGGCGATAAGATCCTCGTAGGTTTTGCTGACTGCCCGGACCTCCGCTTCTTTCGCTTTTTTAAGCAAGGAGATGCTTTCCGCAAGCATTTGCTTGTCGCCGCCCAGTTCGATGTTCCGGTTCCGCATCTCTTCGATCGTCCGGTCTGTATCCTCCGTGATTTTTTTCAGGCGGGCGTCTCGATCGGTTCGTTCCTTTTCAAGCCTCTCCTTGTCGGCAAGCAGTCCCTCCGTTGCGGCCGTCAACTTTTCAATTTGCGCTTTGAAGTCAGCGCTTTGCGCCGTCTGGGTCGCCAGGTCGCGGGTCAGGGCATCGGCCTCGGCCTGCTTCCTGAGATAATCGCTCTGGGCGACGCAGCCGCCCAGGAAAAAAACAAGAAACGCAGCGGCCACAACCGCCAGCCCCGGGATTTTGTGAAACATGTTCTCCTCCATGATTACTTTTTTTGTGAACATCCATTGATACGATTCTTATACCATAAAACATTTACAATGCACCCGCAATAAAGTATTTCAGTTGACACCTCCGGGCAGCCTTCCCTATAGTGTTCCGGCGTCTGGAAGTGAAAGGAGCTCCACCATGATTGCCGATGTCGCCGCGCTTTTCCTGACAGGCCTCGTCTCGCTCTTCGGGCAGATCGTTCTGCTGCGAGAGTTGAACGTCGCCTTTCACGGACTGGAGCTGATCTACCTCATCGCGCTGGGGGTCTGGATGTTCCTGGTTGCTGTGGGGGCGTCCATCGGCGGCAGCCGCCCCTCGGCTGGCAAGACGGCGCTTCTGTTTCTGTGTTTCGCGCTTTTCCTGCCGCTCGCCGTCGTTTTCCTCCGTGCGAGCCACCTTTTTCCCGGCGTTATCCCGGGCGACCACATTCCCTTGCTCGTGCAGATGGCGACGCTGGTGATCGTCCTGCTGCCTGCCGGCCTGATCTCGGGCCTCCTGTTTCGGCAGGCTGCCGGTCTCCATACGGAACGGGGCTGGACGCTCGCCGGCGCCTATGGGCTGGAAAGCGCCGGAGGCTTTGTTGGAGGTATGCTGGCGACGTTCTCTCTCCGGTACGGCTTCCAGAATTTTCCTCTCGCTATCGTCTGCGGTCTGGTTGCCGTCGCTGCCGCCTTCTTTCTCTTTCCGGGGAAATGGATCCGGCCCGGACGTGTTG
>CAIUXU010000405.1 GCA_903903205.1 uncultured Syntrophobacterales bacterium | reverse complement strand
GTATGCCAGAAACATGAAACCGGCTTTTGCCGGGAATGTTGCGAATGTATGAAAATTGACTATTGCTGTGAATGTATGGACCCAAAACTATACTGCAAATTTAGAAGTGCGTGCGTTATCTGGGAGATGTCCCGCGACCGGCGTAAAAGGGATGTCCATTCCATTTGAGCCGCACACCTCCGAAATAATCCTTGTCTTTTTGAGTCACCTCGCTATAATCACCCGGTTCGTGCTGGGGGTTCCGGCCGGGTGGTGATCGGAGCGATCTTCGATGTTTGGGAATGGACCTTTAAACGGTCGGCTGTCTTGCTGAGGGTTACGGAATGGATACGGTCTTTGCGCCTTGGCGCTCTGCCTATATACGAGGGGAAAAACCTGCTGGTTGCGTTCTCTGCAGGGATGCCGCGCGCGAGGATGGCCTGGTGCTATGCGAAGGAAATCACAGTTTCATCATGATGAACCGCTATCCTTACACCGGCGGCCACCTCATGATCGTTCCATTCCGCCACCTGAATCGTTTGGCCGATCTTCTTCCTGCGGAGAGCGGGGAGCTCTTTGCTTTTATGGATCTTTCCGTCCGGGTTCTGACCGAAGCCATGAAGCCGGAGGGGTTCAACCTCGGCATGAATCTGGGCAAGGTGGCGGGCGCTGGCATTGACGACCATCTCCACATTCACGTTGTCCCCCGATGGGGAGGCGATACGAATTTCATAAGTATTATCGGTGATGTACGCGTGATTTCTGAGGATGTATCCGGAACGGCACGGGAGCTCAGACCCTTTTTCACGAAATTTCAGCGGGAGGTCTGCGGATGAAAGTGATCTATACCGTCATCGTGGCGATTATCGTCCTGTTCATCATCACCTTTTCCCTGGAAAATACCGCCCCCGTCAAGCTCGGTTATCATGGCTTTGATTTTTTCAAACGATCCCTCCCAACGTACATGTTGATTTTCCTCTCTTTCTTGGCTGGGGTTATTTTCACGGGGTTTATGGGAATTGTGGAGCGGTTTCGCCTGACCAGAACGATCAACCGCCTGAACAAGACCATCCGCGATCTTCGCCGCGAGATGAAGGCAAATGAGAGCGAACACAAGAGCAATAACACTAACGATAACGGTAATCCCCCCTGCATCGAGGTCGGCGAGAAGACCACACCGCCGTCCAGCGAAGCAAGCCTCTGATATTTTTGTAGACATTTTATCGGGAACGTGTTGGAAGCGCGTTTTTCTTGACTGGAGGATCTCATGAATTTCGGTGGTATCGAAGCTGCGTTCAGCATATATAAGAAGGCAACATTCGTCGTCGTCCCCGTCCCGTATGACCTGACCTCGACATACCAGTCCGGTTCGCGGCGTGGGCCCGGGGCAATCCTTGAAGCCTCCGGCAACATGGAACTCTACGACGAAGAGCTCCGAAAAGAGACCTATCGATCCGGCATCCACACATTGCCGCCCATCGAAGCGGATGCCAGCGGACCGGATCGGATGGTTGAGTCCGTCCGCGAGACCATTTCCCGGGTTGCAGCGGACGGGAAGATTCCTGTCATGCTGGGCGGGGAACACAGCATCTCCTTCGGCGCCGTCCAGGCGATGAAAGAAATTTATCCGGAGATTACCGTCCTTCAGTTGGACGCCCATGCCGATCTCCGGGATACCTATCAGGGGACGCCTTACAGCCATGCCTCCGTGGCCCGACGCATTACCGGCATCTGCCCCCTCATCCAGGCAGGCATACGGAGCGTGAGCGCCGAAGATGCCGAATTCATGAAGGAAGGTCGCGTCCGGAGCTATGCGGCGGATTTCATCCTCGACGGCGGGGCATGGTGGGAGACGATCTGCGGCGACCTGAGCGGAGATCTGTACCTCACCGTTGACCTCGACGTTCTCGATCCTGCCGTTATGCCGTCGACGGGGACGCCGGAGCCGGGAGGAATTGCCTGGCGGGATCTTCTGCGTCTTGTTCGGGAGGCGGCGAAGCGCTGCCGTATCCGTGGTTTCGACGTCGTGGAGCTTGCCCCTATCCCGGGACTTGTCGCCCCCGATTTTTTGGCGGCCAAACTGGTCTATCGGATCATGGGCTACATCACGGAGAAGAACTTAATATAGGGAAAAAGGATGATTCCGGATGCGTTGCAGGCGGTATCGGCATACGTCATTCCCCCGATTCTGGGGTTTATCGTCCTGCTGGGCATCGCCCTGGTTTCGCTCCTGCGGGGGAGAAGGAAGCAAACAAACGTT
>CAIUXU010000404.1 GCA_903903205.1 uncultured Syntrophobacterales bacterium | reverse complement strand
CGGTACGGGGACTGGGTGATGGCCGATTTGAGCTATCAGCGGGGTAAGCAGATCGGCGTCAATATCTCCCTGCCCTTCGAGGTCGGCCGGCCCATGATCCCGATTTATGAGCCTCCCTACCGGGAAAGCGTGGGGGCGGCCTTTCTGCCTCTGGAGGCGCGGATTTCCCTGGCTCTGGGCGCTTTAGGGTTCAGCAGCATCGGTGTCAAGGTTGACGGCGCGGATCTGACGATCGACATGCAGAACAATAAATATTTTTTCACTTCCCGGGCCGTTGAATCGGCTCTGGCGGCCATTGAACCCATTATCCGAGTGTACGCCTCGACCCCGGAGCGGATCGAGAGCATTGTCCTGCTCCTCAAGGTCAATGGCGTGCCGCTCTATTCCTTCCGGACCAGGGCTGCGGACTTGACGGAATACGCAGATGAACGGATAACCTATGCAGAGTTCCACTCCTTGGCGGCGCTGGATACGGGATATGTCCGGCTGCCGGAAGGCAGCAAGTATCAGACTCCCGGATTTGTCCTGGGATACAAACCGGAATTCCAGCTTTTTCTGAATGACCCCTCGGGCTTCTGGAAGGGGAAATTGGGGCTTTCCTTTTGGGCAAGCCGTCCGCTCTGGGCAGGCGGCGAGCTGACGGCCGGGGCGGCAATTTATCCCTTCTCCAGCTTCGATACGGTCAATGAACCCCTGTCTATTCCCGTGCGCACCGATATTATGAAGTACATTGGCCATAAAGCCCTTTTTGAACGTTTTCTGTTCAGCCAGGTAAACCGTTTGCCCGAAACATCAATATTTACGAGGTTTACCGCCGGCATTCTGGAGACGCAATATGCGGGCTTGGATGCCGAAGCCGCCCTGCCGGTGCTGGGGGGGCGATTCCTCTTCGGGGTGAGCGGCAGCGTGGTGAAGAAACGGGATCCCGACAACCCCCTGCGACTGGCGGAAGATACGGTCATGGCTCTCTATAAAACCGCCTTCCTGAATGCGCGGGTGAACTTTCCCGATCCCGATATTTCGCTGGACGTGAAGTATGGGCAATTCCTCGCCGGGGATAGGGGAGCGCGGGTCACCGTATCCAAATTCATCAAAGGCGTGACCCTGTCCGCCTGGTACAGCCTCACGGACACCTCGGTCTTTTCCGACGGCATCAACAATGGCTACCACGACAAGGGCATTTCCGTGATGATCCCGATCCGGCTCTTCACGGGTCATGACTCGCGGGCCGTTTACGGCCAGGCCATATCGCCCTGGACCCGGGATGTGGCGCAGGACATCGACCATTTTTCCTCGTTGTTCGACGTAATCGGCAGAAACACGGAGATCTTTCTCCGCAAGGATCTTGATCAGGGAAGATGGCATTAATGACGGTCACTTAAATCAAGGATGCCCGGCAGCAGCATTCGGGCATGACCAGGATTTTTGCAATTACCTCAAAATATTTTCTTGACAAGGACAAACAGATTTGCTAAACAGCGGTCCCACGGAGTTTAGTATCACGGAATTTGGCGTAGTAGAAAAATCTAAATTGTCACAGGTGTTTTAAGAAAGGAAAGG
>CAIUXU010000403.1 GCA_903903205.1 uncultured Syntrophobacterales bacterium | reverse complement strand
TTGCGCTTGATCAGGGCGTTGCCGGTGATAGAATCATGTTAGAGGCCGCGTCCTTCGATACCGGGGATCAGGCCCAATTTTTGAAGGATCGTTTGGGGCAATCCCCCTTCTATCTGGTAACCTCTGCCGGCCATATGCCGCGGGCGATGAGGTTGTTTATCCGCTCAGGAACGCAACCGATTGCGGCCCCTACGGATTTTCGGGCGGTACGGGGGCCTTTCCAGGTGATGGACTTTTTCCCGCAGGCCGGTGTCTTGGCCAGTACGGAAAGTGCATTTTACGAATACCTCGGGCTTGGTTGGAGCTTCATCATTCACTGAAGCGCTCACCATTACCGCAGGCCGATAAGCTTCCGGGCGACGACGACCCGCAGGATTTCGTTCGTCCCCTCGTAGATCTGGCAAATCTTGGCGTCGCGCATGTGGCGTTCGGCGGGGTACTCCTTCATGTAGCCATTGCCGCCGAAGATCTGGACCCCCTCGATCGCCGCCCGCATTGCCACATCGGAGGCGTAGTACTTGGCCATCGCCGCCTCTTTCTCGAAGTCGAGGCCGTTGTCCTCGAGCCATGCGGCGCGCAGCAGCATCAGTTCCGCCGCGTCGAGTTCGGTTGCCATGTCGGCCAGCTTGAACTGGATCGCCTGGAAGGTGGCGATCGGTTTGCCGAACTGGATCCGCTCCCGGGAGTATTCGACGGCGTCATCGAGGGCAGCCCGGCCAATCCCGCAGGCCTGGGCGCCGATCCCGATCCGCCCGGCATCGAGGCCGGAGAGCATCTGCTTGAAACCCTGCCCCGGCTTGCCGAGCAGGTTTTCCGCAGGCACCTCGGCCTCCTCGAAAATCAGCTCTGCCGTCCCGGATGCGAGAATCCCCATCTTCTCCTCGACCTTGCCTACCTTGAACCCCGGGGTGTTCTGCAGATCGACGATGAGGTTGATGATTGCCTTGTAGCCGCGGCTGGGATCGGTCGTTGCCGCCAGCACGCAGTAGCGGGCGACGTTGCCGCTGGTGATGAAGGTCTTGATGCCGTTGACGATATACTTGTCCCCTTTTAGTTCCGCCCGGCATTTGAGCGCGGCGGCGTCGGAGCCGGCGGAGGATTCCGTCAGCGCGTAGCAGCCCTCCACCTTTCCGCCTGCCACGGGGGCCAAGAATTTCTTCTTCTGCTCCTCTGTGCCGAAGGCCTTGACCGGGTAGCCGTAGAGGCTGTTGTTGACCGAGGCGATGACGCCGCAGCTCGCGCAGGCTTTGGAGATCTCGATCAGGGCCATCACATAGGTGACGTTGTCCATTCCGGCGCCATCGTAGTCCGTCGGCACGGCGACCCCCATGAGCCCCATCTCGCCCAACTGCCGGCAGATCTCTTCAGGGTGGCGATGGGTTCGGTCCAGCTCCGCGGCGAGCGGTTTGATTTGCGTCTCCGCAAATTTCCGGACCATCTCCCGAACCATCTTCTGTTCTTCCGTCGGTGCGAAATTCATCGGTAGTCTCCTTTGCTTGAATGCTCGCCGGTTCAGGTGACCCGGCCTACAGAAATTAAACCCGTTCGAGAAGGATCGCCATTCCCTGACCGCCGCCGATGCAGAGTGTTGCGAGCCCAAGGTTGAGATCCCGTTTTTGAAGCTGTACGGCGAGGCTGTAGGTGATTCGGGCGCCGGTGCAGCCGACCGGATGGCCGATCGAGATGCCGCTGCCGTTCAGGTTGCACTTGTCGAGGCTGATCTTGAGTTCCCTCATGCAGGCGATCGCCTGGACGGCGAAGGCTTCGTTCAGTTCGATGAGGTCGATATCATTTATGGTGAGACCCAAGTTGCCGAGGAGCTTCCGCGTCGCCGGAATCGGTCCCAGCCCCATGTAGGCAGGATCCACGCCGCCCGTCGCATACCCTTTGATCCGGGCCAATGGCTTAAGGCCCAGCTCTTTGGCCTTGTCTGCCGCCATGACGACGACCGCGGCGGCGCCATCGTTGATCCCGGAGGCGTTTCCTGCTGTAACCGTTCCGCCCTCCTTCTTGAAGGCGGGGGCGAGTTTGGCCATCTTTTCGAGCGAGGTATCCATCGGCCGCTCATCCGTCCGGAAGGGCACTGGCTCCCCCTTCTTCTGCGGGATCATTACCGGAACGATCTCGTCGTCGATCGCGCCGCTTGCGATGGCGGCGCGCGCCCGCTGGTGGCTCATGAGCGCCAGTTCATCCTGCTCCTGGCGGGTGATTCCGTAGCGGACGGCGATGTTCTCGGCGGTGAATCCCATGTGGTAGCCGTTGAAGATTTCGTAGAGGCCATCGAAT
>CAIUXU010000402.1 GCA_903903205.1 uncultured Syntrophobacterales bacterium | reverse complement strand
TTCTACCCCGACCTCGATGCCGCGAACACGGTCTTCATGGGAGCCCAGTCCCGTAACCATAATGATCGGGATATCAATGAGATTATGGTCTTCTTTGATCTTCCGGCATACCTCAATACCATCCATGCCCGGCATTGTGATGTCCAGAAGTACGAGGTCGATGTTCTGACTTTTGATCTTCAGCAAAGCGTCTGGCCCGCTTGAAGAGCCAACTACTTGATAGCCAGTGCGAACCAGCATGGCCTCGAGCAGTTCGACATTTGCCTCCTCGTCGTCAACGCAGAGAATGACCGGATTTTGTGAATTCATGATTGCCCCTCAGGGAGAGCTATGATAACTGGAATTGTACATAGCATCACCCAACACGCGCGAACCATACCCGAATTTTACCGTTCTGACAATATAAAAAACGGACATATAAAAAACGGAATTCGGAAGAGATTCGGAAGTGGCCAACTCAAAAGAATCATTTTTCGTCGGAAATTGGCTGTTCATGCCGTGAATCCGTCTTGGAGCACCCATGCCGACTGTCCTCGCCTGTCAGGTGACTGAGACCTGTCCACGTTTACGCTCAAAAACAGGTTGACAATATTCGGCAGGTTTGATAGGTTCGCACCTACGGGATGTACGGTATCGGGCGGTATGTGGGGTAGTGCTACAGCGTTATAGGCGACAGATTTTAATCTGCCACTGTAACGACTCAATACCGCAGATAAAAAAGGAGAGGGTTCTATGATTATCATCAGTGGTCACGCCTACTCTACGATTGTAGACGCCGTCGGTGAACTTGGGGTCTCCGCAAAGACAATCCGGGAGTATATCGCCAAACAGATCATCCCCGAGCCGCCAGTCATTCAGTTTGGCGTCCGGACGGTGAAGCATTTTCCATCGGAATACATGGCCCTGGCGAGAAAGCGACTTGAAAATTACAGGAACGTCAGAAACAACAAGGGGTAGGACCTCTCCCGTTGCCGCTGTCGAATGGGGACACCGTTCGACCGGCTCACGGTCGGCATCATGTCCCCATCTGACACAATAACTAAGGAATTTTGAAGTGGATCGAATCAGCGACATCACATCGACGGAAAAACTCCTCAAGGCAATCCGCACCAGAAAGGACGCGGCCTCTGTTCCCGCCGGTGGCCCCGTAGACCCCCTTCCCATCCATCCCGGTCGTTTCATCCCTCCCCTCCGGAAGATGCTCTCCATTCAAAAATCTTTGACCGTCGGAATCGACATCAGTCCCGACCACCTCCGCCTCGTTCGGGCAACCGAAACCTCCAAGGGACACTGGAAGGTAATCGACCGAAGGCGCTTTACCCTGCCGCAGAACATGCCACGCAACACGCCGGAATTTGCGGCCTTCCTGAAATCAGCGCTGACCGCGGCCTGTGGTTCCCCACTAAAGTCGAAGCTGTGGGCCACCATGTCCACAGCGAGGATCGATGTGAGCCACGTCCGCATCCCCAAAGTCCCCCAAAAACAGATCGCGAACGCCGTTTACTGGATGGTCAGGAAGGAAGCCCCCTTCGACGAAAAAGAGATGGTTTTCGATTTTGAAATCCAGGGAGAGGTGGTTGACCAGGGAATCACCAAGCTGTCCGCCCTCGTTTATACGGCCCCCAGGCTGGAGATCGATGAGCTCAAGGGCATATTCGCCCGGATCGGCTGGCCCCTCACGGGGATCTCCATCACCCCCTTCTCCGTGCAAAACCTTTTTCGGACCGCCTGGATCTCCAACAGCGAAGGGACCATCGCAAACCTTTTCATCGGAACCGACTTCACCCGCATCGATATCTACTCCGCGAACAATCTTGTCATGACCCGGGGGATCAAAGCGGGGCTGACCAGCATGGTGGAAACCCTGCTGGACCGATACAACGAACAGATACGGGGATCGGATGCCCCTCACCTGACGATCGAGCAGGCGGGAAAGATCATCCGGAGGCTCAGCGCGGATTGGTCTTCAAGCGGGGAAAGTGTCGATGGATTCAACCTCACGCCTGAAGAGATGTTCAAGATGATCGAGCCGGCGCTCGAGCGGCTGATCCGTCAGGTGGAAAGAACGTTTGGGCACTATATGACAACCGTCCCCGGTGATCGCATCGTCCGGATCTACGTCTCCAGCGTAATGACGTTTCACCAGCTCGTCATCGACTACGTGGGCTCTCAGTTGGGGATCGCCGGCGCCGTCATGGACCCCCTGCGCGCGCATGACGTCGTCGCCTGTCCGGACGTGGAAGATTCGCGTTCCCTGCCGGAGAGGGTCGCCTTCGGGCCGGCTCTGGGGCTCGCCTTTTCGGACAACAAACACACGCCAAACCTGATATACATTTACAAGGACAAGGAGCGGGCGGCAAGCGCAATCCGGATCAACCGGATGGTTTTTGCGGCCTCCATAGTCTCCGTTCTTCTGTGCAGCGGGATCTTCCTGTTTCAGAGCCTTGCCATTGCGCAGAAGAAGGCCACCGTCGCCGGACTTGAGACGCAGTACGCCGGGCTCGGTCCGGCCGTCAACCAGGAGCAGATCTCGCAGATGGCGCTCCGGGTCAGCAAGAAACGCCAGCTCACCCAGGAATACGCCAACCGTTATCTGGACCTGGTGATCATCGGCGAACTGACCGCCCTGACGCCGTCCGCCGTCCGCTTCACCGACCTCAAGATCAACCTCGGACCGGTCGCCACGGGGGGGGCGACTCCGAAGAAGGGCCAGGCGGAGGTGACGGTAGAGGGAGTGATTCTCGGCGAACGATCGATGTTCGAGACCGCGCTCGCCGGTTATACGATGGCTCTGGAGTCATCGCTCATCTTCCAGAAGGTGACCATCCAGAAGAACGTCGTCGAGCCCTATCTGAAGGCTGAAGCCCTCCATTTCATTCTGAACATGAAGGTAAGGGAACAGCTCCATGGATAAACAAAAGCTGACATTCAACATCCCGCGGCAGAGCCTCATCTGTATCGGATTGTGTCTTGTCGGCATCCTGATCTTCCTCGTGGCGGGTTTCCTTCCGGCATCGAGAACGATGGCGGAGCTGGAGGTAAAAAAGGCGACCGCCCAATACAAAATCGAGGAGCAAAAAACGTTGACGCCGCTCTTTCACGCGTTCCGGGAAATTGAAGGAAGAAAAGCTTCCGAAATTCTGCCGATGCTGGCGAAAACGAAACTGCCGCGGACGCAGATCGACACCCTGTCCCTGCAACTGAATGCGGCGGCGCAGGTCAGCGGAATGTCACTGATATCAGCCAACCCGAACCTGAAGGATATGACCAGCGGCGCTCAATTTCTGCCGGTGAGCGTCGTACTCCGGGGGGATTTTGCCCAATTCAGGAAATTGTTGATCAACCTGGGTGGTCTCTCCTACGTGGAACACATTGAAGAGATCTCGATCCGGATGAAACCGGACTCAAGAGAGTACAAACTGACCATCTGGATCGCTGTTGGATGAGTGAAAAGGGATATGGCACATCTCGGGAAAAAACAGATCATTCTTCTCGGTATCATGGGGATCGTCATCCTCTTTGCAGCCGTCGATTTTCTGCTTCCCAAAAACAAACACGCCGCGATCGACGTGAACAAGAAGAAGCAAGAGCTCAGCGCTCTGGTCAGCATGCTTTCCGCGGGGACGGAAAAAGAGGGGGCGAAAAATTCCGTCGCCCTTGTTATCAGCAGGGCGGAAAAGGAGTGGGCGCGCGACCCCTTCCTGGACGGCAAGTCCTTTCGGGAGTGGGTCCAACCCAAGGAGCCGGCCAAGAAAGAGGCGCCGGTCGCCGCGAAAGTTGACTTTGCCTATACCGGGTATCTCGAAGTGAAACGAAAACGGATGGCAATCATCAACGGTATGGAATATAAGGAAGGCGAAGCGCTGGACGTCAAGGGGTACATCCTCAGGAGTGTTTCTCCCGAGAAGGTCGTGATCGAAAACCGGGCGACCAGGGCCACACTGACTGTTCCTCTGGTGGAATAATGGAGAATTCTATGGGTTACAGAAAGATCAGATATCTGTGGGGATGCATGGCGGCCGTCGTCTTAGCCGTCTTTCTGATCTATGGGTGCGCCGATCAGCAAACCGTTAAGAAGGACCCGTTTTTCGAAAAGTGGACGACGCTTGCGGAAACGTCGCCGGGTCACTCTCCCGTTGCCAAGGAAAAGAGTTCGGCCATCGCCCAGGAACTTTTGAAAAGCGGCGGCCCGGAAGGCGAAGACCTGGCTCCCGTGCGCGTGCTTCCAACGCAGCGGATCACTCTGAAGATGCGCCAGGCGGATATCAGATCCGTCCTGCGCTCCCTTGCGCGGATCGTCGATCAGAATGTCCTTGTGAAAAGCGAGATTAAAGGGGAGGTCACCATCGATTTCCGGGATGTCCCCTGGAGTCAGGCCTTCAACAGCCTCCTGCGCTCCCAGGGGTTGACCTATACCTGGGAAGGAGACATCCTCCGGGTCTTGACTTTCGACGACATGGAGCTTGATCTGAAACGAAAAACCCAGGAGTTGGGGAACACGTGGATTGAGCCGCTCCTCACCGTCGTCGTTTCGATCGATTATGCAAAACCAAAGGACTTGAAAGAAAACCTCGAAGCATTGCTGACCCGAGGCAAAGACGACAAGCCGCGCGGCTCGGTCCGGGTGGACGAATACAGCAACTCCCTGATCGTCTCGGCCATCAAGCAAGATCTGATCAAGATGATGGCGATTCTCGAGAAGTTGGACAAACCGACGCCGCAGATCCAGATCAAGGCAAACATCGTCGAGACATCAAAAGAAACGGCCAGGGTTCTCGGGATCCAATGGGGCGGGATGTATGCCCGCAGGGTCGGTAATGAAAACCTCTACATCACGCCGGGAGGTTCGGGAGGGTCGGCCGTACCGCAGGGAAGCGCCCTGGGGGGGACTTATAAGCCCACCTCCGGGAGCAGTGGAGTGAGTGGCCAAGGCTACGGTGTCAACTTCCCCGCAACCATGTCGGAATTGGGGTCCGCTTCGCTCGGTCTCATCTTCGGCACCATCGGCGGGAACATCCTCGATATGCAACTCAACGCCCTCCAGAACGACAGCAAGCTGAACATCCTCTCCAGCCCTTCGATCACGACGCTCGACAACCAGAAGGCCTTCACGGAAAATGGGGAAAAGATTCCTTATACGTCGGTCGATACCAGCACCACCCCCCCCACCCGAACGGTAAAATTTGAGGATGCCGTTCTCCGGTTGGAAATCACGCCGCACGTCATCGATGGCCGGAATCTCATGATGAAGATCCTCGTGAGGAAGGACGAGGTCGATATGACCAGAAATGTGGACGGGAACCCTTTCATCATCAAGAAGCAAACGGAAACTTCGCTGATCGTCCAGGATGGCGAAACCATCGTCATCTCCGGTCTGACAAAGCAGCGGACCTCGTCATCATCGGACGGCGTCCCCGGAGTGAAGAACGTTACCGGACTCGGCTGGCTTTTCAAGAACGATGATAAGCGCGAAACAATGGAGGAGGTTCTAATTTTCATAACCCCCAAGATCCTCCCACCCCACCAGATTGCGACGACACATGCTGCTGAAAACGGAACCGTGGCGAAGAAGCCCCGGGAAAAGAGACCGTAGTGTGTTTCGGAAATGATGTGTTACGTTTGAAGATGATTGAAACGGGGAAGGGATGAAGTCTTTATGAGCTATAGATTTCTCAGCCTCTTGGTCGCGGCGGTGATCGCAGTCGGAATCGGCGGGTGTGGCGGAGGAGGAACAAGCGGCGACCCCCTCGGCACGGACAGCATCACGTTCGCAGACACGTCCGGAAGCGGGGCGGTAAGTCTCAATGGGACCTTGACTCTGAAAGCCACGGTTAAAAACGCCGCCGGGGCAGCAGTGCTGGGCCGGGAGGTTTCCTTCGGGTTCGTCTCGAATGCGAGCGGGGCGACCCTCGCCTCTTCCAGCGTTAGCACAAATGGCTCAGGCGAAGCCACGATCCGCGATATGGCCGGGGCAACCGCCAGTATTGACGTCGTCCGGGCCTCCATCTCCAACGGCGCATACATGGACGTGAACATCACCGTCGGCGGCGGAACCGCCACCGGTACGGACTATATATCGAGTCTAAGTGCTTCACTGCCAACGTTGAGCCAAGGACTGATGACCATTATCACGGCCAAGGTGAGCTCCACGAAGGTTTCAAATCAGACGATAACTTTTACCATTCCGGTAAACAACAGCGGCGCGAGCTTCATTGACAACAGCGGCGCGAGTGTCTCCACTCTCACAATCCCGATGCAACTCAGCGGGGGAACCACCACCACTGACATATTGGCCACATACAAAGCCGGTTCTCTTGTTTCGGGTACACAGGTCGAAGATATCGTCCGGGCTACCCTGGGCAACGGCTCAACCAGTTCGATCATCATCACCCGGACGGCGGCCACTACGACAACGGCCTTCACTATTGCTGTAAGTGCGGCGCCGGCATTATTGACGGCTGACGGTTCCAACAGTATTATCACGGCAAACGTGAAGAACAGCCTGGGAACGGTTATGAGTGGCATAACAGTCAATTTTGCTGTCAGCGGTGTTACTCCTCTTGGCACTTTGTCGGTTGCGTCGGCAATAACAGGCGGCAGTGGAGACGCAGTAACCACCTTTACAGGTAATGGCGTTGGTGCAACAGGCGCTACGTCGGTTGTCACGGCCAGTATCACGGTCAGTGGAAATACGTATACCAATGCTGTGATTATAAGTTACCCGTAACGGTTACAAAGAGATGATCGTTTCAGTGGAGTTCCTCGCGCATCCGGGGAGGAACCTAAACAGGGTGACAGAGGGAAAATATCGGGGAATATATGGATTACTTCAAAATTCTCACTTTAACGAAGGAACCCTTCTCCAACTCGCCGGAGCCGGAGTTTTTTTTCCAATCTACCGGTCACCTGGCCTGCCTGCAACAATTGGAGCTTGCCATCCGTCTTCGCCGTGGCCTGAACGTGGTGATGGGGGAGGTGGGAACGGGGAAAACCACACTCTGTCGCCAGCTCCTGCTCCGGATTGCCGAATCGGATGAGGAGCACCACGAGATCGAGACCCATCTTTTACTCGACCCATCCTTCAGCACACCGCGCGAGTTTCTCACCAACGTTGCGGTCAGCTTCGGCTTGCCCGGGATCAAGAAATTGGACAGCGAATGGCGGCTCAAGGAAGCGATCAAAAATTATCTCTTCCAGAAGTGGATGGATGAGCAGAAGACAGTCGTCATTATCATCGACGAGGGGCAGAAGCTTCCCGATTTCTGCCGAGAGATCCTTCGCGAATTTCTCAACTATGAAACCAACGAAAACAAGCTCCTCCAAATCGTCATTTTCGCCCAGAACGAGTTCGCGGAGATCCTGAAGGGTCATCAAAATTTCGCGGACCGGGTGAATCAGTACTATCTTCTCGAGCCCCTCAATTTCAAGGAATCGCGGGCGATGATCCGCTTCCGACTTGCCCGCGCCGGTCGGCCGGCCGAGGCGCGTGAACTGATCACTTTCTCCGGGATGTGGGCGATCTTCCTGGCGACGAGGGGGTATCCCCGCAGGATCATCACCCTCTGCCATCAGCTCCTTCTTACTCTGATTATTCAGAACCGGGCGAGCGCCGGCTGGTTTCTCGTTCGGTTCTCTGCCCGACGGCTGATCCCCGAACCAAGCCAGGGGAAGCGATGGAAGGGCACCACCATAACGCTTGCCGTCATCTTTTTCATTTTGCTCATCGCGCTTTTCCTGTATCCACCCGCAGCGCTGAAGATCAAGCAACCCTCGGGAAATAGAATTGAAATCACCCCACCGGACGCGACACAAGTGACAAAATCAGCGCCACCCGTCAAGCCGGTCCCGGCGGCAACACCGCCGATCCCGGCGTTATCGGTCCCGGCAGCGCCGACGGTAAAGCCTGGCGAGATCCAAAAACAGGATACGGGGGGACAGATTTCAAACCCGTCCCCCGTACCGGTCACCGTACCGGTCCCGGCGCCTCCGGCAAAGGTCGCGCAGACGGCGCCACCCCCGTCACCGGCGCCACCGGTAGCGCCGCCGAAACCCGCACCACCGGTCAAGGAAGCGCCGGCGGCCAAACTGTCGCAGATCCCGGCGACTCCAGCGAAAACCGCACCGGCGACGGCGCGGGTGGAAGAACCGCTAACAGGGGATCCCGCAACGAAGAAAAAACTTCCCACCCGTCTCGGACAACTGAGAATCCATGAAGGGGACTCGTTTACCGGCCTCTTGCGGGAGATCTACGGGAACAACTGGACGACCGCCATACGGGTGGTGACCAAGGCCAATCCCCATGTGGCCAGAATAAATCAGGTCCGGGCCGGAGAGCGGATCACCTTGCCGGCCATCGCGGCAACCACGAGCATACTCGCAACGCAGAAGGTTTGGGTGCAGATCGCAAGAAGGGAAGAGATCGAGGAGGCCTACCGGCTTTATAAAAGCTATCCGTCGGATATGCCGCCGATCCGCATGATTCCATTCTGGAACCCCCGCGAAGGCTTGATTTTTATGATCGTTCTGAAAACCGGGTTTACTGATCCGGCGGAGGCGAAGGAGGCCATCCGAAGTCTCCCGTCGGCGATCGCAGCCGGCGCCGAGATCATGCGGAAACCGGAGAAGGATACCGTTTTTTTCGCCAATTGATTTTCGTAAGGTTGTGCCGATATGGACCGCAAGAAAAGATTGGGTGATATGCTCATCGAGAGCAACCTCCTGACAAAGGAGCAGCTCACAGAGGCGCTCGTGAAGTGCAAGGAGACAGATGTGAACTCTGTCCCCTTGAGGCTGGGACAATACCTGAGCCGCGAGGGAATCGTCAGCGAAAACAAGATCGTGGACATGTTGAGCCGGCAGCTCAAAATCGCGAGGTACCACCCGGATCTCTATCCGATAAACGTCGATCTTGGCCGCCTGCTCCCGACGGAGATTGCCCAGAAATTCAAGGTTGCCCCCCTCCGGAGGAAGGGGCGTCTCCTCACCATCGCCATGACGGACCCGCTGGACATCAACACCCTGGACACGATCGAGATCACGGCAAACGCCGAGGTGGAACCGGTCGTCTGCACGGACCGCGAAGTCAGCCAACTGATCAACGGCATCTACGGAATGCAGTCGGGCGTGACGGATGTCCTGGAAAGCATGGACATCCAGGCGCAGGCGGAGACCGACAAAGCTGCGGATCAGGCCACCGAGGAGGTGCGCGTCACCTCGCTTCAGGAGATGGCCGGCGAGGCCCCGGTCATCCGGCTCGTCAATTCCATCTTCGCCCAGGCGATCCGGGAAGGGGCGAGTGATGTCCACATCAGCCCGCAAAACAACAACCTCCAGGTCCGCTTCCGGATCGACGGAAAACTGCACGAGGTGCCGTCGCCGCCAAAATCGCTCTTCCTGCCGATCGTCGCCAGGATGAAGATCCTTGCCAACATGGACATCACCATCTCGCGCATCCCGCAGGACGGCCGCTTTACCCTGCGACTGGAAAAACGGGAGATCAACGTCCGCGTCTCCTCGATGCCCACGATCTACGGGGAGAACGTTGTGCTTCGTCTGCTGGATATGAGCGTCGGCGTCTATTCCCTCGACAGCCTGGGAATGATCAAGGAGGACAGGGACAAGATTACGGCGATGATCGGCAAGGCCTACGGGATGATCCTGAGCACGGGACCGACGGGAAGCGGCAAGAGTACCAGCCTCTATGCCATCCTCAACGAGCTCAACCGTCCCGACACGAACATCATCACCATCGAGGACCCGGTCGAATACCGGATTGATAACATCCGCCAGGTCCAGCTCAACCTGAAGGCCGGAATGACGTTCGCAAGCGGCCTGCGGTCGGTTCTGCGCCAGGACCCGGATATCATCATGGTGGGGGAGATCCGGGACGCCGAAACGGCTGCGATCTCCATACAGGCAGCCCAGACGGGTCATCGGCTCCTGAGCACCCTCCACACAAACGACGCGGCAGGGGCGATCACCCGCTTCATGGACATGGGGATCGAGCCTTTCCTCGTCTCCTCGGCGCTCCTGGTCTCCTTCGGCCAGCGGCTGGTTCGGACCGTCTGCCCTTACTGCAAGGAGTCCTATCGGCCGCCGGAAAGCGCCCTGATCGCCTGGGGACTGGACAAGGCGGAAAACGCCAATTTCCAGCGCGGAAAAGGTTGCTATCAGTGTATGAATACCGGTTACAAGGGCCGGATGGGGATCTTCGAGGTTCTGGTCAATGACCAGGCGATTCAGGAGATGATCCTCCAGCGGAAACCGTCGCAGGAGATCACCCGGCTTGCCGTTGCCGCGGGGAAGCTCCGGACACTCAAGGTGGATGCCGCGGCCAAGGTTCTCCAGGGGATCACGACCCTCGAGGAGGCCGCCTCGGCGGTGATGGTCTAAGAGATATGGCGACTTTTTCCTACAAGGCGATGAACGAAAGCGGGCTCAATATCACCGGAACGCTCGAGGCCGATTCCATGGAGCTTGCTGAAAATCTGATTCTCTCCAAGGGGCTGATTCCTTCGCGGGTCACGGAGGCGACGGCAGGCAGCGGCGGCGCTTCCCTCTTCTCGCGGCTCAAAGCAGGGATGAATACGATTAAAATCGGTGACTTGATCCTCTTTACCAAGCAGTTCCGTTCGATGATGCAGGCAGGTGTCCCGATCCTGCGGCTCCTCCAAGTTCTTGAAAACCAGACGGAGAACAAGATTCTCAAGGAAGTCATCGCCCAAATGGGTCTGGACATCAAAACCGGCCTGACGCTTCACGGGGCCATGAAGAAGCACCCGTTGATCTTTTCTCCTCTCTATCTCAGCATGGTGAATGCAGGAGAGGTCAGCGGCTCGCTCCCTGACATTCTTGAGCGGCTGATCGGAATTATCGAACACGAGGCGAAGATCAAGTCAGACATCAAGTCAGCCCTCCAGTACCCCGTCATGGTCGTTATCACTCTGGTTATCGCGTTTTTTGTGTTGCTCACCTTCGTTATCCCGAAGTTCGCGGCCATCTTCGCGAAGGCCGGTATTGCCCTTCCCCTGCCTACGCAGATCGCCGTGTTCATGTATGAGATACTCTCGAATTACTGGTATATCCTGATCGGAGGCACACTGGGGTTGATCATCGGGCTTCATTTCTACCTCAAGACTCCAGAGGGCCAATATTACAAAGACGTCTTTCTCCTCAAGATGCCGATGTTTGGTTCTCTGTTCCAGAAGTCTGCCATGTCCCGTTTCTCAAGCATCTTCGCGATGATGCAGGCAAGCGGCGTCCCGATTATGCAGGCCATGGAGGTTCTTTCAGGCACCATCGGCAACACGGCCATTTCGCGTGAATTCGACCGGGTGCGCGACCGCATCCAGGAAGGGCAGGGGATCGCCGGGCCCCTGCGTGAGGCCAGATTCTTCACCCCGATGGTGGTGGATATGGTCGCCATCGGCGAGGAGTCCGGCAGTATGGAGGACATGCTCCGTCAGATCTCCGTCCATTATGATGACGAGGTGGCTTATGCTGTAAAAGGAATCTCGGACTCGATTGGTCCGATCATGATCGTCGGCCTTGCCGCCGTCGTCGGCTTTTTCGCCCTTGCCATCTTCCTCCCCATGTGGGATCTGACCAAGATGGTGAAGTAATGAAACGCCTAATCATCTATATCAGTCCCTATATCCTTATCCCTTTGATATTCAGTGGGATTTCCCTGCTCGCCGTGATCGTAACCTATCATGTGACGTCCCGGGATCTGGTACAGAATATTGAGCCGCTACCCAAAATTTTCTGGCTTGCCTGCGCATCTTTCGTTTTCTCTTTTGCCTGCGGGTATCTGATCCTGCGGCGCATCCTCAAGCCCATCTCGAAGTTTGTCACGGAGGCTGAAAAACTGCCCGCTCTTTCTCAGGGAACCGATGCCGTAGGCGCTACAAAACCCACCGAAGAGATAGAACATATTCACCATGTTCTCGACCAAGTCACGACGATTTTGAGCCAAGTTGAAGCAAGGGAACTTTTTCCGGAAATCATCGGCCAAAGCCGCGCCATGCGGTCGCTCTTCGCCCAGATTGTCAAGGCAGCGCCGACCGATTCAACGGTCCTGCTCACCGGTGACAGCGGCACGGGCAAGGAGTTGGCAGCCACGGCGATCGTTGACCACAGCCTGCGAAAAGGGAAGCCATTTGTCAAAGTTAACTGCGTGGCCATTCCCGAAGGGCTCCTGGAGAGCGAGCTTTTCGGTCACGAAAAAGGGGCCTTTACCGGCGCAATCGCAAGGAAAAAGGGAAAGTTCGAGTTGGCCGATGGGGGGACCATATTTCTCGACGAGATCGGTGATATGCCGCCGACGACGCAGGCCAAAATTCTGCGTGTGCTGCAGGAAAGGGAGTTCGAGCGCGTGGGGGGGACAGGTAAAATCGCGGTCGATGTCCGCATCATTGCCGCCACCAACAAGAACCTGACGGAGATGGTGAAAACGGGCACCTTCCGGGAGGATCTTTTTTACCGGCTGAACGTCTTCTACATCCATCTCCCGGCGCTGAGGGAGCGGTGCGAGGACATCCCAGCGCTTGTCGACCATTTCCTCGGATCTGCAGAGAAACCGGCACAGATCTCCTCGCGGGTGATGCAAATCCTCCTCAGCCATCCCTGGCCGGGAAACGTCCGGGAGCTGCAAAATGTGATCGAGCGGGCTACGGTGATGGCCGACGGGAATATCGAGCCGGAGCATCTTCCGCCGGAGTTCCAAGGAGATTTGGGAGCGACGGCGAATCGCGGGGGGGGAGATGAGGGGCAACCTCTGGACGAGAGGCTGGCCGGAATCGAAAAGGGGATGATCATCGAGGCGTTGTCGCGCGCCGGAGGCATTCAGACCCGTGCGGCCCAGCTCCTCGGCATCAATTCGCGCAGCCTCTGGCACCGGATCAAGAAGTACGGAATCGACGTTGACTCCCTC
>CAIUXU010000401.1 GCA_903903205.1 uncultured Syntrophobacterales bacterium | reverse complement strand
TGGGAGGCCACCAGATCGGGCCGGCCACCCTGCGCAGCTTTTTCGCGATGCACACCGCCGTCTTTCCCGCTCTGATCGTCATGCTGATGGCGTTTCATTTCTGGCGGGTGCGCAAGGCCGGCGGACTGGTGATCCCGCGTTCCCCGGCCGAGGAGCCATACGATAACCCGGCCATGGTCCCGACCCACCCGTATCTTCTTCTGCGGGAGGCAGCCCTGGCGCTTGCGACCATCGCAGGCATACTGGTACTGTCGCTGCTTTACAATGCACCCTTGGGGCAACCGGCCAACCCGGGTCTCAGCCCCAACCCGACCAAGGCGCCCTGGTACTTTGCAGGCATCCAGGAACTGCTCATGCATTTTCACCCTGGGATTGCCCTGTTGATCGCCGCTGCCCTGACGATCGGCGCTTTTTGTCTGCCTTATCTGAACTACAACGAGGCTCCCGCCGGCATCTGGTTTGCATCGGTCAACGGCCGGCGTACCGCACGCGCTGCCGCCATGGTCGCGGCCGTGATTACGCCGCTGATCATCATCCTCGATGAATATTCGGTTCGTTTTTTGACACTGCCGCCCGGGCTGCCCCAGGCCTTCAGCCACGGGCTCATACCGACGGCCCTCTTCATTGCGGCCGTCGTCGGATTGTACGCCCTGTTGGCAAGGAAATTTCAGGCTTCACGCCTGGAGTCCGTCCAGGCCGTTTTTGTTTTTCTGGTCGTGGGATGGGTGATATTGACCGCTACCTGTGTGATTTTCCGGGGAGAAGGGATGAAACTGCGGTGGCCGTTTTGACAACCGTCTTGAGAAAAATCCAAATGAAACCATCCAAGATAAAAACACTCAAAGGCAAAAAGCCCGACGAGGCGCCCGCTGAAGTTTCCCGCCGCAGTTTTCTGAGCATCCTGTGGTCGGCCTTGGGCCTTGTGGCGCTAATGGAATTCCTATGGATGACTTTTTCATTTCTGCGGCCAGCCAAACCCGGCAGCGCTGAAAACCAGGCAAATACTGTGATCAACGCGGGGGCGGTGGTATCCTTTGCTCCCGGCACGGTCACCGCGTTTCAAAGCGGGGAATTCTACATCGTTCGGCTGAATGACGGGGGACTCCTGGCGCTTTCGTGCAAATGCACCCATCTGGGATGCACAGTCCCCTGGATTGAAAAAGAGAAGAAGTTTTTGTGCCCATGCCATGCATCAGCCTTTGATATCACCGGCAACGTAATCAACTCGCCGGCCACCCGCAGCCTGGACATTTTCCCGGTGATCATTGAGAACAACATCGTCAGGGTGGACACGGGGAAAAGAATCAAGCGCGGCAACTTTGATCCAAAGCAAGTGATATATCCACCAAAGGTTTAAAATATTATTATGTTTCGCTGGAAAATCATAGGAATCCTCTCCACAGCACTGATCGTCATCGCGATACCGCTTTCGATCGTGAAACAGCATTACCGTGCGGATCGGCTCCAGCCGGTCGCTGCTGCTGATTTCATCGGCACCGAGAAATGCCGGACCTGCCATCAGCAGGAATATGAACTCTGGAAAGGCTCCAATCACTTTCATGCCATGGAGGTCGCCTCCGAAGCCAGCGTGCGTGGTGATTTCAACAATGTCACCTTTGAACGCTTCGGCATCGTCTCCCGGTTCTATCGCCAGGACAACAAGTTCTTTGTCCACACCCAGGGCCCGGAAGGCGTCATGGGAGATTT
>CAIUXU010000400.1 GCA_903903205.1 uncultured Syntrophobacterales bacterium | reverse complement strand
GATTATGGTGTGTAGCCCGATCCTCTCTTCCGCCGCCGCAGGTCCGAAGAGGTTCACCACGTTGGCGATCACCGCTTCCACAAGAAAGGGAGCTATTTCGAGAGCCATATTTCCGGCAGAGATCTTCGAAAAATCGAGGATATTGCTGACAACGCCCAGCAGCGCCTTGCCACTCTTCCTGATTTTCTCCGCATAGTCGCGCTGTTGTCCCGTGACAGGGGTATTTAACAGCGCCTCCGTCATGCCGAGTACCCCGCTAAGGGGTGTCCGCAACTCATGGCTCATGTTGCCGATAAACAGGCTCTTCGCCCGGCTGGCCGCCTCGGCCTGGAAGGTGAGTTCCTTGGCCTGGACGGTGAGTTCTTCGGCATGCGCGAGTGATTCCTGCAGCTCTTTTGTCCGTTCCTCCACCCGAAGTTCGAGATGGTCATGGGCCTCCTGCAACGCCTCCTCCGCCCACCTGCGAACCAGCTCCGCGCCGATATGTTCTGCAATTCTTTCCAGATGTTCAACCATTCCAATGGTGAAATGTCCCTTGCGCCGGTCATTGAACTGGATCAGCCCGACAATCCTCTCTTTGTTCCGCAAAGGAACCAGGGCAATGGAGGCATAACCGTGATGCTGGCACTGGTTGCGCGGATACAGGCGGGGGTCCACATCGGATGGAAGGTCGAGCACGGGGGACGAGTCGTTTGTCCAGAAGCTTCCTCCTCGGGTGAAGAGCGGACTGGCCGGGTCGGTCCGGCCGTTCATGACAAGGCCACAGGTACATTCCAACCGGACGTTGCCCTCGTTGTCCAGGCATACCAAGCCATCTGCGTCACGCGAGACAAGCGTGTTTTCCGTCCGCAGAAAATCAGCGGGAAAGCCATCCTGGGACAAATACGGGAAGTCCTCACCCTCTTGCAGGCGAATGGCTACGGCGCTGCACCCGGTCCGCGCCTTCAAGACCGCCAGAATTCGCTGGATTGAATCCGGCGAATCCTCCGACTCGTTCAGGATCGACAGGACTTCCTGGCGCATTTCTCGATACTCTTCCGCCTGTTTGCGCTCCGTGATATCGTGAATGGCGGTATGAATGGCCGCCACTCCATCGTATAAAATGGGTGTACCCTGGACTTCGCCGGTGAATACCGTTCCATCGAGCTTGAGATATTTCAGCTCGATTATTGGCGAGCTGGCGCCCTGGCCCTGACTGGTCGCTTTCCGTACCCGTGCCAGCACGGTCGGATGATCATCCGGATGAACCCGGTCGAGGATAGGGATGCCTGCCACATCTTGCAGAGAGGTTGCACCAAACATCCTGATGGCTGCCGGATTGGCATAAATGATTGTCCCGTTCCTGTGAACGACGACCGCTTGGGGCGACTGCTCCACCACCGTCCGGTAACGTTCTTCACTCCGCTGCAGGGCATCCACCAAGCGACGTTTTTCGGCCTCCAAGTTATATTTTTCTGTCGCCGCGGAAAGGGCAAGGCGGAGCATGGCATCGTCCCATGGCTTGGTGAGAAAACGGTAGATCCCGCCAACGTTCACGGCCAGCGTTGCCGCTTCCAGCGTGGCGTGGCCGGTGAGCAGAATACGTACTGTATGGGGAAAACGGGTGTGTACCTCAGCCAGCAGTTCCGAACCCTTCATCCCGATCATCTGTTCGTCGGAGACGATTACCTTGATTTGTGTGGTCTCCATGATCGCAAGAGCCTCGCTGGCGCTTCCGGCGGTCAACAGTTCATACCCGATATTGCGCAGGGCGCGGGTCAATGCAGAGAGGACGCTGGGCTCATCATCCACCAGCAGGATGGTATCGCAGGAAGGGTTTACGCCGGGGCAGAGCCCCCGGGCATCTACCTCCCTGACGAACGAGCCGTCTTGGAGGGCCAACTGGTCGTACTGCTCATTGATTTCAAGCAGTTCCTGATCCTTCAGCTCTTTCTCGGTCATGGTCATACCCTTTCGGCGCAAAAAACGCAGGCTACGCCGGGCCGTTGCTTGTCTCTCTCAGAGGTATCATCGCTATGTATATGGAAATACCTAAGAATAATGAAACATATGTGAGAATCTTGATTCGATCGTTTATGGGAGGCGCTATTACGCCAATTTCGAGGGGAAAGCCAGTTTTATTTGGGGGCGGTCAGGAACTTTTTATCCCCGGTAAATATGGGGACACGTTGCGACAAGATGTCCCCATATTTACCCCTTGTTCAGCAGATCCAGGGCTTCCTGGAGGCGGTAGCGGTTGACCAGGCGGTTTAGTTCCACAAGCAGGGTCTCCTGCTCTTCGGGCCAGCTCTTTTCCAGCAACACCGCCAGAATTTCCTTGCAAGGCACGGGTTCACCGTTATCCAGGGGCTTCTTCATCTGCTCCAGCAACGTCTGCAATTCGGCCATATCTCCCGGCGGACGTTCCGGTCTGGGCGGAGTCGCGGGATTGATCGGGGCTGATGTGAAATTTGTGGGGAGAGATTTCAAATCTGGCCTCGCAAACCCCGCTGCAATCGGGAAGGTCACGAGGACCGTGAAGAGGCTTCCCTTGCCAAAGACGCTCTCCACCTGAAGCGTCCCGCCCATGAGTTCGACCAGATTCCGGCTGATTGTAAGCCCCAGGCCCGTTCCCCCGAAGCGTCGGGCTCTGGACGTATCGCCCTGGGTGAATCCCGTAAAGATGCGCGAAAGCTCCTCCTCCGTCATGCCGATGCCCG
>CAIUXU010000399.1 GCA_903903205.1 uncultured Syntrophobacterales bacterium | reverse complement strand
CGACCCCCAGGATCACCATCTCGGCCTTAAGGAAGAAAAGAGTGCCATCGTTGACCGCCATAACCCCGCCATCTCTGATTTACACAACCTCAAAATAGGGGTAAAGCCTTACCTTCTGTTCCATGAGCATGTCCAGCAGCGCAAGCCGTGTGGCCTTCCGGACGTCGCGGCCCACCTTCCGGCGGGTGACAAGAGAGAGATCCTTCCCCTGCCGGGCAAGGGCAATGGCCACCTCCATGCCCACATGACGTCCACCGATGACGACAACGCGGTTACCCACCGGAGCCGTGCCGAGGATTACATCATTGGCCTGAACCACATTTTCCCGATCTGCCCCGCGCACCGGAAGGGTTGCCGGGGTTGCCCCCGTGGCGATGATGACCGTGTCGGGATGGCGTTTTTCGACCAGCGCCTTGCTCACTTCGGTATGAAGGACCACCGTTACGCCCGCGTCGTCCATCTCCCGCTTGAGACCTCTTGTCACGGCTGCAAAGTGTTGTTTATGTTCCTGCCGACAGGCGATGTTCCATTGCCCGCCCAGTTCCCCGGTTTTCTCAAAAAGGGTTACGGTATGTCCCCGCTGCGCACATACCGTTGCCGCCTCCATGCCCGCCAGCCCCCCCCCGATGACCATAACATTCTTGCGCACGGAAGCAGGCGTTATTGCATATTCCCTCTCCCGCAATACCGACGGGTTTACGGTGCAGGACCATCCTTTGTAACTCCCCGAGCCGACGCAATTGTTGCAGCAGATGCAGCTTCGAATCTCTTCCAGGCGGCCTTCGCGGGTCTTGTTGGCCAGGCAGGGATCGGCAACCAGGGGGCGGCCCAGGGCGATGAAATCCGCTCTGCCCCGCTTCAGCACCTCCTCCGCCAGCAAGGGATCACCCAGCTTACCCACCGTGATGATCGGCACGGTAACCACTTTTTTTACCGCTTCAGCCAGATGGACAAGCCCGCCGGATTCCTGCGTATAGGGCAGAAATTGCCAGTGAGTCGCTTCGCTTGCGCCTGCGGAGATGTGAAGGGCGTCGGCGCCGGCTTCGACGAACAAGGGGGCCGTTGTGACCGCCTCCTCCAGAGAAAAACCTCCCTCATACCCATCCCATCCGTCCATCCGCATGATGAGAGGGAAATCTGGCCCTGCCTTCCGCCGGGCGGCGGCCAGGATTTCGGCGCCGAATCTGGCCCGGTTCTCGACGCTTCCGCCATATTCATCGGTGCGCCTGTTGTAGTAAGGCGATAGGAACTGACTGATCAGTTTCCCATGGGCGCCGTGGATCTCCACTGCATCAAACCCCGCCTCCTTCGCTCTCCGGGAAGCCGAGGCAAAGGCTTCGACAAGCTCATGAATCTCGGCGCGGGTCAGCTCGTGGGGGATCACACCGGTCTCTATGTAGGCTACGGGAGAGGGGCCCACGACCACCTGCTCGCCGGGGGGGAAGCCCTGCTGTCGCCGGGGATGCGATGCATTGTTGCCATGATGCCCCAGTTGCAGGGCGACCCGTGCGCCATGCCCTTTGATTGCACGGGAGAGGTCGCTTAAGCGCGGGATGAACTTGTCGTCATACGCGGCCAGGTGATTCCTGGAACCGCGGGCATTTTTCATCACGGAGGTCAATTTGACGATGATCAGACCGACACCCCCCTTGGCCCGCTCCACATAATAATCGATCGCGCGATCGGTGACATAGCCCTCAGCGTCGGCCAATGAACTGCCAACGGCGGCCATGACGATCCGGTTCTTCATTTCCAGGAGATTTATGCTGCCTGGCCGGAAGAGTTCCGTAAATGTATTGAGCTTGCTCTTTTGCATCGTTAGCGACACCTCCCATGATGATGATCGTGGGCGTGATGTATGCCCTCCTGTGCGTCCCTGTCAAGAGTGAAAAAGGGGAAATCCGTCACTTTTTCCCGCAGTCTGCCGCCGCAGGAACATCACCCACTGCAATCCGGCAGAAGACCTCTCGAAAAAACTCCGGCGACCAGGCCGCGACCGTCCCGGGGTCGCTCAGGTAGGGGATCACCTCCCGCCGGGCCTCCTCTGCGTCCAGGATCTTGATCACCTTCTCGGCCATCTTCAAAATATCCGCGCCGGTGAGAACCCCTCCTTTGCTGACGGGGCCCGCCCCTTCGCCTGTCGAAAGGGTTTCCCCGTCGGTCAGCCGTTCTCCCTCGCCGGTGAGGCACTGCGCCTCCACGCCCGGTTGCTTTCCGCCTCTGGCGGGACGCTCTCCCTGCGGCATCCACCCGGTTTGGCGGAGCCTGGCCTCGAGGTGGGCGAGGTTCAGCTTCGGCTGATGCGCCGCGCACCAGGAGAGGTCGTACCAGTCGCGCCCCTTCGGCTGTCGGTAGTACCGGCGGGTGAGGAGGGCGGCCAGCTTTTTAACGCAGTATGTCGACACT
>CAIUXU010000398.1 GCA_903903205.1 uncultured Syntrophobacterales bacterium | reverse complement strand
GTACATGTTGGCTGTCGGTCCCCCGACATCGAGGATGCGCCCGTGGAACCCGGGAAGGGTTGTCAGCAATGTTGCTTCCTGGAGAATGGAGGCTTCGCTCCGCGAGCTGACCTGCCGTCCCTCGTGGATGGCGATTGCGCAGAAATGACATCCTCCGTAGCATCCCCGGTGGGTGGCGATCGAAAAGCGGACCGTTTCCAGCGCCCGGACTTCGCCGTCGCCGCGGTGGGAGGGGTGAACGGCACGCGCGAAGTCCATTCCATGGACATCGTCCAGCTCCGCCTCCGTCAGCGGTGTTGCGGGCGGGTTGTGGATGAGCCAACGGGAGTCCTGCTTCTGGCAGAGTCCCCGCGCCGTCAGAGGATCCTGGTTTCGGTAGAAAGCCAGGAACATCTTTTCAAAGGCCGCCGGGTCAGCCGCCGCCTCTTCATAAGAGGGGATCTCCTGAAATCCCGGTTTTTGTTCCTGTGCGGCGTAACAGAGACCTTGCAGGTCTGAGAAGTCCCGCCTCTCCCGGATACGGGAGGCCAGTTCCAACACCGTATTTTCCGCCATGCCGTAGAGGAGAAAATCGGCTTTTGCGTCGATCAGGACCGAGCGGCGCACCCGGTTCGACCAGACGTCGTAATGGGCGATCCGCCGGAGGCTTGCTTCGATCCCGCCGAGGATAATGGGGGCTGTCTGCTTGAAATAATGACGGATCAGGTTGGCATAGACGATCACCGCGCGGTCAGGACGGCGGTTGTTGATTCCGCCGGCCGTGAAGTCGTCCTCCCGTCGTCTCTTCCCGGAGGCGGTGCGGTTCGCAACCATGGAGTCGATGCAGCCGCCCGTGACGCCCCAGAAGAGTACCGGCTCTCCGAGGCGCGTGATATCCTTTTTAGAGCCTACGTCCGGCTGGGGGATGATCCCCACACGGTAACCGGCGGCAAGCAGTCGCTTGCCGATTACGGAGACGCCGACAAAGGGGCTGTCCAGGTAGCTGTCTCCGCTGATCAGGATCACGTCGAGCTGCGTCCAACCGAGATTTCGGATCTCCTCAGGTGTGGCGGGGATGAACACGTTCTCGTCTCCAGTTAAAGAAGTCCCGCAATGCGGAGACCAAACAGGAGCGTAAGCAGCGCGGCGCCTGTCAGGATGCGGCCGGAGAGACGGTGGATTTGGCTGAAACGCCGCCCCGCCTGTCCCAGGATTTTGAATTGCAGGAGGCCAAGAACAGGTGTTACGAGAGCCATCGCGATGGTCAAGGCGCCGATCCATGTGTGCGGCGACCGGAGGTGTCCTTCTGCGGCGGTAGCCACTGCAGCAATCGCGGCCGTCATTCCGGACAGGATGAAAAGTGTTCCGAGAATTCCGGCGGCACGGTGGCGCCGGAGCCACCACGGTTTCCGTCTTTGCGTCGCCGCAACGAGTAGTGCGGAAAAAAAAGAGAGGAAGGCCGCCGTCATCAGCCCGGCATGCCATTTGAAAAGGATCATGGGCAAAAACCTCCGCCTGCTTGTACGTCGAGAATCCAGTAGGTCAACGAGGTGTTTTCCGCATATCCAGTTTTTCTGTTTTTGACCCAAAAATGTTGCAGGTCGCTTTTACTTCGATAACATCCTCGGCGCCGATTTCCAGCGGATAAACATAGGCGAAGGGGGCCTGTCCAGGCTGGCTCTGGTATTCGGCGGTGGCGATCGTCTTGTCCGCCCTCTTGATTTCCACTTTTTTCACGTAGTGGGCTGCGGGGTCTTTCGATGTGTGGGTGATCCGAACTTCCAATGTGCGCTTGGCCTGATCGTAGGAAAGCACAATCTCCTGGGGAGAGTTCGCCCCACCGATGGCAGGGAAGAGGGCTGTCAGAAGGATGGTCATGAGTGCGCAAGCTGCAACTGCAACTCCATGCACGCGCCTTCTGCTTCGTTGGTTCTTCTGGTCTCTTTCTTCAGCGATCATCACGGTTGCATCTCCTATTCATAACTTAATTTCCATGTCCTGGTGCATGGCGAAGCACTCCAGCGGCCGGTTGGTCGCGATTTTCCGGCAGTCGTCCACCATCCGGTCCACCGCCTCGTCTGTCCGATCCTGGTTGTGGTGGAAGAGGCCGAGACGGGTGACGCTGGCGTCGAGGGCGAGGCGCACGGCGTCCGTATAGACCGAGTGTCCCCAGGTCCGGGTCAGAAGGTAATCTTCGGGGAGGTATTCGGCGTCGTGAACGAGAAGGTCCGCCTTTTCTGCGAAGGCCTGGTAATCCTCATATTCCAGGCCGCCCGGGTGCGTGTAGGTGAGTTCGTTGTCGGTCAGATAGACGAAGGATTTTCCCTCTTCCTCGAAGCGGTATCCTCGCCCCTGGTTCGGGTGGCTGATCGGAATGGAGGTAATGGTCATGCCGCCGATTTGGAGGGTTTCCTCACAGGTTTCCTGATAGCGGATCTCCGCCTCAATATCCCCGAGATTCACAGGGAAATAGGGGGGGGTCATGACGTATGCTATCATTTCCCTGAAGGAGGAACTGGTAAAGGGACAGCCCGCCAGGCTGATCCGCGTGTCGGGCAGGTAGATGGGCTTGAAAAAGGGGAACCCGATGACGTGGTCCCAGTGGGCGTGGGTAAAAATCATCGTGTAATCGTGGCGATTCTCGGCCAGAAGACGGTTTCCCAGCCCTCGGATACCCGATCCGGCGTCGATAATGATGATCTGGTCGTCTTTCGTCCGAATTTCAATGCAGGGTGTGTCTCCCCCGTACCGCAAATACTCCCTGCCCGAAACCGGAATGGAGCCTCTTGCACCCCAGCAGCGGATCAACATATTATTTCCTCCCGATATGAGTAGATTTAATAACCATTTGTTTCTTTCCTGTCAAGAAATTAATCTTTGGCCCTGCCGACAGATGTCGCCGGGGGGAAAAATGCAGATACAACCCTGCCAGGCTTACATCCTGACTGTTGCTGCGACGACTGCAGGTGGTAGCCAGAAAGTCAGATTGACATCCGGTGGGGCGATGGGTACATTGAGCATCCGGGGCAGTGGGGGAGGTTCCCCGATTGTCGGGCGCCTCTTTTACCATGCCCGGATGGATTGACCAAGGAAAGGAGAACAGGATGACAACAATCAAGATCAAAGGGATGTCTTGCAAGCACTGCGTCATGGCCGTGACCAAAGCGCTTGGTGGCATTGACGGAATCAAAGATGTGCAGGTGGATCTGGAGAAGGGAGAGGCGACCTTTACCGAGGAGAAGCCGATAGACCGGGCGATCGTCCGGGAGCGGATTGTGAAAGCGGGGTTTGACATTGCCGACTGAACATGCCTTGAAAACGACCGTTTCCGTCGGCGGGATGAGTTGCGCCGCCTGCGTCCGCCGTGTGGAGAACGCCCTTCGGGAGATTCCGGGGGTGACGGAGGTAGCGGTGAATCTGGCAACCGCGCGGGCGACCATCTCCCACGACGCCGCCTGGGCTGGCGTCGAAGCGCTCCGGCAGGTGGTCGACGATCAGGGGTACGAGTTTCTGGGGATTCCCGATGACACCCGCGAAGACCCGATCGGCGCGGCCCGCGAGAAGGAGCTCAAGGATCTCAAAGCCCGCTTTGCCGTCGGAATCGTCCTCAGCGGCGTCATCTTCCTGGGCTCGATGCAGCACTGGTTTCCGTTTTTGATGGGCATTCCCCGGCAACCGCTGCTGGTGGTCCTCTTTTTCCTGACGACGCCGGTCGTCTTCTGGGTTGGGAGCCGGTTCTTCAGCGGAGCGGTCAAGGCGGCCCGCCAGCGGACGACGGACATGAATACCCTGGTTGCGGTCGGGGCCTTTGCGGCTTGGCTCTACTCGTCGCTTGCAACCTTCTTCCCGCGGTTCTTCGCCGGGGCGGAGATCATGCCCCATGTCTATTACGACGGTGCGGCCTTCATTGTGACCCTGATCATCCTCGGCCGTCTTCTCGAGGCTGGGGCGAAGGGGAAGACCTCCCAGGCGATCCAGCGTTTGATGGGGCTGAAACCGAAAACCGCGCGTGTCATCCGGGAAGGTTTGGAGACCGATATCCCCATAGAGCTGGTCGTCAAGGACGATCTCGTCGTTGTTCGGCCCGGGGAGAAGATTCCGACGGACGGAGTCGTCGTTTCAGGGAATTCAAGTGTTGACGAGTCCATGCTGACCGGGGAGAGCATGCCGGTCGCCAAGGAGACGGGGGCGGATGTCTTCGCGGCGACGATCAACCGGACGGGGAGTTTCACTTTCCGGGCGACGCGGATCGGCGCCGAGACGGCGCTTGCGCAGATTATTCGCCTCGTTGAAGAGGCGCAGGGCTCCAAGGCGCCGATCCAGCGGCTGGCGGACAAGGTCGCATCCGTCTTTGTCCCCGTCGTCTTCGGGATTGCCCTGCTAACCTTCGCGGTTTGGTATTTCATTGTCCCCGATCCCGTATTCAGCCGCGCGCTGCTCAATTTCATCTCCGTTCTTGTCATCGCTTGCCCCTGCGCTCTGGGGCTTGCGACCCCCACGGCGGTCATGGTGGGAACAGGGCTCGGGGCGGAAAATGGCATTCTGATCAAAGGAGGAGAGAGCCTGGAGAACGCCTACAGGCTCCGAACAGTCGTTTTCGACAAGACCGGCACCCTGACGCGGGGCGAGCCGGAGGTCACTGATATCATTCCCGTTTCCGGAATTACAGCGATGGAGATTTTGCAGGCTGCTCTCGACATCGAGGCCGTCTCCGAACATCCCCTGGCCCGGGCGGTTCTGGAGCGGGGAAAGCGGGAAGGTCTGCTTGCGGGGACCGTCACCGGCTTCGAAGCGGTTTCCGGCCTCGGGGCGAAAGCCGTCCGGGACGGAAAGTCCATGCTGCTCGGCAACCGCCGTTTTCTGGAAGGGGAGGGGATCGCGGGCGTGGCGCTGGAGGATGAGGCCGCACGGCTTGCGGGTGAGGGAAAGACCTCCGTTTTTGTGGCGGAAGAGGGGCGCATTCTGGGCCTGCTCGGATTCTCCGACCAACCGACACCTTCCGCGGCCGCGGCTGTCGCCGCGCTGAAGGGGATGGGGCTCAAGGTTGTGATGATTACGGGCGACAACGCCGGGACGGCGAAGGCGATGGGCAAAACCCTCGGCATTGACCGGATACTTGCGGAGGTGCTGCCGGGTGACAAGGCCGCGGAGATCCGGCGTCTCCGGGATGCGGGGGAGGTCGTGGCGATGGTGGGGGACGGGATCAACGACGCCCCGGCGCTCACGGCCGCCGATATCGGAATCGCGCTCGGCGCGGGGACGGACGTCGCAATCGAAGCCTCGGACATCACACTGATGCAAGACGATCTTCTCGCCGTGCCGCGGGCGATCCGCCTCTCCTTCGAGACGATGCGGACGATCCGCCAGAACCTCTTCTGGGCGTTCATCTACAACATTATCGGGATACCGGTC